>VBPR01000208.1 GCA_005877345.1 Nitrososphaerota archaeon | reverse complement strand
TTTTTCTTGACTACATCTACACCCTTTTTGAATAGTGTCAACGCTCGCTCGTCCCCGGTATATTCGTAGTAAGTCATCAGGTTCGCAACGCAAAACAGCTGACTGTTCAGTATTTTGACATTGTTATTTGCAGCCACCACTCCCAAAAGCCAGCCACCCTTATTTAGAACATGAGAATTTAAGCCCTTGAATACTTTTTTGGAAAATTCTAGGTATTTGGAATCCCCTGTTTCATTGTATTTTTTAGCGGTCACAAGCATCGCCTTACTCTGAGCTTCACAGCCATACCAAGGTGCAGATATGTCAGAGTAAAAGTGCCAATTGTAGTTGTATGGTATCAGATAGTAATCTACATGGTCTTCATAGTTGCTGCTGCTAAGGAACCAGTCAGCATTCTCGACAAAGTTAGGATTATAGACTTTGCCTATATTCAAACCAAAGAGGTTTTTGTAATCCACCATCGTGTTATTGTCTGCATCACTAAGATATTCAATATCAGACCAGCCTGTTTTCTTCTCTTCATCGTTGTTCACAGTTGTCGAGTCAGCCGCAGCGGCGCCTCCGCCATTATTGTTGTCGCTATTATCATCTGAGATATAGACCTGAGCAGCAGCGTCAACAGAATCATCTGCTTCCGCGAATACATCAATTGGTTTCACCATCGGAGTTGTTGAGTTAGTGAGAAGTATTATGGAAAGTGAAGCCAAGAGCGCCGTTTTAGTTATTATTGCCATAATGATACTTCCGGAGATATTACTTCTTTGTTGTCGCAATTCCTTTTAGAACGGTTTGTCTTGATTTTTCCAATAACATACCAAGGTATTAATCGTAATTTGTGTCACCTATAAATGACTTAGATCCACAGAATAGGTGATTTCAACAGGAATAAACCATCAGCCTCAACAATTGTGATCGTTTAAACCAAAATTTCAAAAAAAATAATCAATTTATTTTGATGTGCTCATATAGTTTGGCAGTTTCGCGCCTGATTGATAAATAGAAAGAAAGTTTATTTTCCTAAAAGGGAAAAATAGCAGCGTGCCTACTTTCCGCTTTGAAATGTTTATTTTCTAATTTTACAAAGTAACTTTGTAGAATGCTAGATCATCACATAAAGGCGGCCAAGGCCTTAGATATCGACATAGATGAGATTTATTCAGACATGGCAAGAGCTCTTGTTAGAGAAGAGCTCACCAAAGAGGAACGAAAGAAGATGAGGCGTGAGATGAAATAAAGAAATGAAGAGATATCCAAAAATAGTTGAAGACTCATACATTGGTCCCTATTTGAAGAAATGGCGCAAAAAACTGAGACGCTAAAGGTGGATATCTTTATACCAAATAGGCGACAAATATGGCATTATGAGTCACAAATTCAATATCCTGACTGACACTGAGCAAGCCGTTCTTCAAACTATGACGATGCAGATGAGCCCAATGAAGGCACTGGAATACTTGAAAGGTCTCGGCATAGATAACTCTAAACGAACTTATTTCAGGTGTAAGAAGAAGGTCGAGTCAACCAAATGGCAGTGCCTTTATCGCATCGCTGAACTTTTTACAGACCAGCATTTACAGAGGATAGACAGACTGGAGTTGATAGAGTCGTTGATGTGGAAAAATTATGATGCAGAGAAAAATCCACACAAGAAAGTTGACATCCTCTGCTCTATTGTCAACATGCAACCTTTTCTGTCAAACTATTACGGAGCAACAAGATTTGTCCTAGAAAAGAGACTCAAAATAGATCCTATCAAGAAGCCTCCCGTTTACATCGACATAGACATTGACAAGAAACAGAGTGAAGAAAATAAATTCTACAGTCAAAGGGATTATTTGAATAAAATAGAGAAAGGCGAGTTGAGGAGAATGACCCTAGGAAAAGATTTGGATCGATTTAATCCAGAGCAATAAATAAATAATTAACTACAGTTGGTTGCCTCTCGACAGTTTCTACTTTTCCTTTTTACTAGCATTCTCAGACACGTTTATGTCTACAAATTCAGGTCTATTCAAAGGAGAGTTGTTGCCATTTTCACACTTTAACTTAAAATTGTCTACACTAACTGTGCATACCTTGTAAGATTCTCCGTCTTCTACGGCCACGTTTGGAAATGTGAATATGTATGAGACCTTATCAGAGCCTTCTGATGTTGGTTTCCCTGAAGTGTATAACTTAACCTTTGTCTCATCACCGACATTGACGATTGTTACGATATCTTTTGTCGAATTTGTAATTCCATAAAGGGATGCGATAACCTTGAAGACATCATTTCCAATGCCCGATTCAGCCATCACTTTTGACATTGCAATATTTCCGAACAAAAAACTAAAAACTAATCCCAAAATCACCGCCGAAGTGAAAGAATAGGTTTTCATGAAGGAAAACAGCTATCATCAAATGGATAATATATAATTATCTGCTATGAGAAAATTAAGTTAATGCAAAAAACTTTTCTGTTCCTTTAAGAAATAGCAGTGATATGTTGGGCTTCAAAATCTCACTTGCTGCAATAACTCTGACATTTGTATTATTCACCGGTGGAATGCACTTCCAGAATGATGATTTTGCCTACGGTCAATTTTTCGACAATTCAGATACTAAAAACAACTTAACAAATTCTTCCGATTTTTCATCAAATTCTACATCATCAGAGAATACTAATGATTCTGGAATAGTATTACTAAGTCAGAAGTTAAATAACGCGTCATTTGGTTATCGTGTTTTAGCAGGGCAGATTCAAAATATAGGAAATTATACTGCCAAATCTGTGATAGTGAGATTAACTACTTACGATAAAGATAAGGGTGTTATAGGATCTGAGTTTACCTATCCGCACCTTCAAAATCTTAAACCAAATCTTAAATCTACATTTAAGATGACATCCTCTATGGATAATTTCAAAGGTATGGAATATTACAAAATATCTTTAGAATGGAAGAAACCTGACGGCTCAAAAGGGTATGTAGAAAATGCCAAAATCTATATTGCTAATACTACTGATGCCAACCAATGAAAAACATTACTCTAATTAATAACAGATTTGTCTAATTTAAAACCCCCGTTACCCAAAAATTTGGGTAACCCACAAAAAAACATGATAGGATATGTTTATCTAAATAGGTGACAAGTAATGCATTGTCAGTGTCAGTGCCATGTTAAGCGTCTTGAGTGACAGCGAAAGAACGGCAGTAGAAACTATCACAATCACAATGAGAATACTTCCTAATGAGGCTTTGCAATATCTGAAAGACTGTGGAATAGAGATATCCAGGAGGTCATATTTCAGACACAACGCAAAACTTGAGGCCAGCAAATGGGAACGTTTGATGTCAATAGCAGAAAGGTTCACAGAACAACATTTGCAGAGAATTGATAAACTCGAGTTAGTAGAGTCGTTAATGTGGAAAAACTATGATTTAGAGAAATATCCACACAAAAAAGTTGACATCCATTGTTCTATTGTCACCATGCAACCTTTCCTGTCAAACTATTACGTAGCAACAAGATTTGTCCTGGAAAGGAGACTCAAAATAGACCCTATCAAGAAGCCCGACATTTACCTGGGCATTAATATAGACAAAGCAGATAGAGGAAAACAAATTCTACAGTCAGAGGGGTTATTTTAATAAACAACAACAAGAACAAAACCAAGAACAAGAACACAAGCTCAATAAACAGGAGACAGGCGAGCTACGAAGAATGACCCTAGGATCTGGTTTGGACCGATTTAATCCGGATCAATAACTAATTTTCGAAAATGGAAAATTTGCTCATTTTCCGTGCTAACGGTCAATATATTTAGAATAATTCAAAATTACTTAAACGGTCACCTTATTCATTTGATTCCAAGCAAATAAGTAGCATCACCGTTTATAGATGACAAATCAGCTCCTGGAATTTTTTGTTCTTGTGTGAATTTGTAACTTAGAGTATGCTCACCTGGTGGCAAAGGCTTCAAGATTAAATAGTAGCCATCCACCACCGCAGGATATACTCCAGCATCCGCTTCATATCTGTTGACCTGAGGTATAGTGAAATTGAAAAGCGAAGAATTCCTCACTAGAATGTTATCAATCAAATGTCCATTTACTTCTTCATTCCCGGCCTTCTTAAACAAAACACGATTATCGAGCCTGACTTCCCACGCTTTAAGCCCTTCATCAGCATGCTTTGCACAAGCCCACAAGTCTTCGATTTTACCAGTTTTACTTCTTGGCTCAGTGACTGTTGGATCGCACTCTCCTACAAGCAGAGGAACTAGAATGGGCTTGGCCGACGATATATTGCACTTAGTAGAGTATGTCAGATCGTAAACCCCAAACAGGAGTATCATAGTATTCTGTCGATCAGAACCGACGATGCATTTGTCCAGATTAGTATTAACATCTTTGGGGATATCTCCTGGTGGCACCCCAACATTCCATTGCCAATATTCTTTAGCCCATTCTTCAAGAGTCTTGCCATAAGGTTTTGCATCTGTAGACAATTGATTGCTTTCTGCACCCATTAATTGTGAGAGATAGCCGAATATTGTAACAAAAGTCACAATAGATACCAGCGATGCCGTAGTTATATTGAAGGACATACCGGAAATTCAATCAAACCAATTGGTATAAGAATATTTTCTTTAGGCATAATAAGTCAAATAGCTTAATTGATTCTCTAATACTTTGCAGAATTTCAGTTAAAATAATTTTCTATGTTTTTATCTATTGATTTCTTCGATAGATAACCTTAACTTCGCGACTCTGATAGTCAGACTTGTTATTTTGGTCACTAAGTAAATAGGTATGAATGATAAAATATTCCTGGCCTTGATTGCAAGCTCTGTAATAATGAACGTTCTTATCACATTACACCGCCTTTGGAAATAATTTTTGGAATTAATTTGGAAAAATCTAGATATAAACTTAAATTAAATTTAGTATTTAATGCAAACAAAATGAGCACATCAAAATAAATTGATTATTTTTTTTGAAATTTTGGTTTAAAAGATCACAATTATTTTGGCTTACGGTTTATTGGTATTGATATCACAGATTCGGTGGATTTAAGTCATTTATAGTTGACACATATTACGATTAATGCCTAAACACAAGGTTAAACACCAGGTGGGGGTTTGGTTATTCTTGTTCTTGTTCATCGAAGGCAATAAGCCAATATCCCCATAACTTAATGATTAGGAGAACTAAGAAATGAGCCAAGTATTTGAAGACTACAACACAAAGAAATGTGTAATCATTATTATCTTAAGCTGGATACTAATAAGCTATGTTGCTGCTTTTTGGGGTTATACTCACGGTGCAACCAAGTATATGCTTTTAGGTCTAGTTATAACTACTTGGATGTTATTAAAAATAAGACTGGCAGAGAATAAGAAATCTCCTTAAACTGAAAGATATCTGCTAAAAGAAATTATCTAACAGAAAGAAAGTTTATTTTCTAATTTTTGCAAGTGTGAGAATGCTAGAACATTATGAAAGGCAGCCAAGGCGTTGGGTTTGGACCTGGTAAAATCTACATGCATTGTGTAAGACCCCTAATACAAGAAGAGCAATTAAAACAAGTTAAAAGGGAAAATGAGGTGGGAGTTGAAATGAAGTCAGACGTTATAGAGAATTCATACATGGACCCATTTTTGAAAAAATGGAAGAAAAGTATGCGCGATTTCCACGAGAAGGGATTCGTTTACCAATCACTGCAATCTTAAAATTATCTATAACAATTATTGTCGAGATAGTATAACATTCACTGGATTATTAAAAAAATTGGCGAGCCCGTGCACACAAATGTTGAAAAGCCTGAGCCCGCCAATTTGAGTTGCGAATCTTGTATTAGCACTCACCTTAATTATATTATAATTTTGTATGATTTTACTGAGATGTGGACCTGAATAATGTCCTATTCATAAATTCAGATTTAACGTAGTAGAGAACGTTCCCTTCTTTTTTTCCACTTGTTCTTACTCAATCTACATATACTTTGTTTAGTATCATTTTGCTACAACAAATGACGAACATAAAATACGTGTTAATGCTTGCAGTTCTGTCTGCAGGAACATTGACAGCACTAACAGGAACAGCGATGTCACAGGCACAAACAGCATTCGCTAATACAGACGATTGTGAAAAAAATAACAACAACAACTGTAACGACGACAGACACCAGTATGTAGAACAGAAGAATGACTGTAAGATAGAGAATGAAAATAAGGACCATAGCAGCGACAATACTATCAACCCAGGCACACAGACACTTAATTGCCAGAATGTCGCTGGTGGACGCGATAATAACGGCGGATTCGCAAATTTCTCCCCCCCATAGGATAAAGGGTAGCATACAAAATAACTGAAATGCTGAACTAACTACCCACTCCTTTTTTTCTTTAGTTAATAAACAGATTGATACGCGAGTAATAAATTCATTTTATACATTTTACAAATTACTGTAATGAAATGTTATTTCAACGAACTGCTTACATACGAGCGTGTCCAACTTCGCAAGTGCAGAAAAATCACCTGACAAAAATGGAATGGTGTTCTATAACCGTTAATAGTTATTTTTAGCTGTAGTCTTTAGAGTGACTTTTCGAGAGGATGTTGACAAATCAAATAGGTCATTTAGATTCCATAACAGAAAATTAATTCTAGCAATAATAATAGTGGCAGCTGCAGGTATAACTTTTGGCATCTGGTTCTTTTTTATTTCTGACTCAGATAACGCGATTGACACTAGTGATAACTTTTTGCCACCAAATTGTTATTCAGTAAATGGAAAGCAGATATGTCCTAGTCCTAAGTCTTAACCTCGCCACAAACTAGGCTTATGGTAATCAAATCTTTTCTTAACTTGCTACAACTCTGGTCGTCAGGTTATTTTATGTTACAAGTTGCTCAGTTTTGGTATATAGAAAGTTTATTCGAACAAACTGCTTACATAGGAGCGTGTCCACGTATACCGCTGCAGAGCTAACCCTGGTCAAAAGTTTAGTTGCTGACCTGTAGAGGTCGACATAGCATTAATCACTATTATTATAGAAAGCCTGATTCAGAGGACTATTCTAGCGTATTTCACTAAATGACCTAATTCAGGTTAATAGAAATGAATGAAAATAACCAAAATACGGATGATTAAATCTAAAAATTATAATATTTATTAAAAATTTTCGATTTATAACCTCTATTTTCTTTTTATTTTGTCTAATGCTCCCCCAACAAACTGAACGAAGATATAGTTGAAGATGCAGTTGAAGATGCAGTTGAGGACAGAGATGATAATGTTACAACAAAATTAATTATTTTTTCATGGTTCAGGGCGTGTATCATTGCTATAGACTTTTAATATATCGATGTCGTGTGATGTCTCAATTTGACAAGAACCGTTCATACCTCCGTCTACGCTGCCGTTACAATCACTCTTGTTATTTTCTTTTAGATCAAGTAACACTTTACTTTTGAATGGATCATCTGCGAATACACTTGCAGCAGAAGCACCAATTACTGCCCCAATAATAAGAACTATTGATGGGACAAGTAGGGTTTTTGAATCTAAGTTCATTTGCTTCTTACAGAGGGTTTTGATTTATATGAAATAGGATAGATAAGTTCTAAATATTATTCAGAATATGGGTTCTGCAATATTTTACATTTAAATAAAATTAAACAATCTTTAGGATTCAGAATATGATATTAATTGAGTTTGACCACTTGCTAGTTCCCTTTTCTAATCTGGATCATTAATATCACCAAACATTTCTTTCTTCTTTCTTGCCTTCAAATCAAATTCAAAACATTAGGATGGATATTTTTTTTGGACTTCGTAAGAATCCAACTGGGTGTTCACTTCTATAATAAGATCATGTAAACCTATTGGCTTCTGAAGGAATCCATTTATAATTTTCTTTTTAGTATATTCTCGAAATAGATTATCCTCTATTGTAAACGCAGTCGTTAGTATCGTCCTTACGAAGCGATTCGAATCCTTTATCTTTTTTAAGAATTCCATGCCATTCAAGCCAGGCATTTTGAAATCAGATATTACTAGCACATAAGCATAACCATTAACTTGAAAATGCTCAAGTGCCAAGATAGGATCTGTAAAAGTAAATGCTGTAATTCCAGCAATAGTTCGTAAAGCTTCATGAAAAAACATAGTGATACCTGGGTCGTCGTCTACGATACTAACAATTCTATTATTAACAGACATTGAAAGGTTAAGCTTCCCATATCATTCTTAACATGAATCTTCTCTCTTAATCAGAGTCAGATTTAAACATTAGTTATTACATGATCAGTAAGATTCGCAATAGGATAGTTATTACATGATCAGTAAGATTCGTAAGTAAGATTCGTAATAGGATAGTTATTACATGCAAAGGGGATTCGGCTAAGTGTTCATGTGTATGCGAATAATTTAGAAACGGCTGTTAGTCAAGCAATCAAGTTATACGAGGCAACAAAACAAACAGAGCAAGAAAAGACCCCGGTTGCGCCAATGGAATTGAAATGAAATAATCCATTCTTTGAATTGCGTGTAGGTTTTAGTGGCTTCTTAGCCACAGTCGGCATTGGGACACTGTTGTTATATTTCAAATGAAATGGTAGATTAAACCAAGTCTATTTATGATCATAAGGAAGATTCAGACGGCACTAGAATTTTAATTACTGTTGGGGATCCTCCTAGTTGGCTCGATCATGACGATTGGAAAAAAGAATTGATTCCAGATTGGAACACACTGATGAAATGGAAATATAGTAAAAAAACTGAGGAGGACTGGAAAATATATGAAGAAAGATAAATTGCGCAGATGAAAGAGCAACCTGCAAGGGAAGCAATTGCAGAATTAGGTCAAAGATCATCTTCCGGAGAGACCATTACGCTTCTCTGTCACTGTGGCAAAGGACAGCACTGTCACCGCTATATTATAAAATCATTAATTGAAGATGCACGATGAAAGATAAAATCATCCTGACCTTGATAGCAAGCTCTGTTATCATAAATATTATTATCACGATTTTTAGAATAAAATAATCCTATTTACCTAGTGTTTCTCCTTTCTGTATCTCCTTGATTCCCACATGAGTTAATTCAACATTGCCGATAGACCTGCGGTTAAGAAGGCCTTCACCAAGCAACCCGCTTACAATTTTTTTAGTCTCTTCTGCTTCTTGACCTAGTTCCTTTCCAATGTCTTTTTCGCCTACATACTTCACTTCGTTACCCTTTGTCATTTCATACACTTTTTCAAGAAGTTCGCGATATTCCGGCAGCATTAACTAACCTAGTTTTGCAAACCCTGTCATTTCTGCTTTTCTATGTTGTGTAAGAAATTCTAATAGAAAGTTTATTTTCTAATCTTTGCAATTATTGTAATTGCTAGAACATTATGAAAAAGCGGGCCAAGGCTTTGTATTTGGTATTGACAAGATAATGGCAGAGTGGGTTGGGCCTCTAGTTAGAGAAGAACAGACAAGGGAGCAAAGAAAGAAGATGAAGCGGGAGATGAAATGAATCCCAAAATAGTTGAGGATTCGTATATGGACCCATTTTTGAAGAAGAGAAAACGTATGAGAGTTTAGACGAAAGGCAATTGTCTATCAATCATTGCAAAATTAAGTTAACTTTACCATTACAAAATGTAAAGTTAGGAGCCTGCCAAAGTTTACATCTGGAGAACGCACAGAAATCTAGAGTTTACTTGCCAGTTTAACTGTTAAGCGAATACATGACTCGTTTATTATTAATGAGGTTTTCAAAAAGACGGGCAAGACGATATCAACGATGGCCCTTTACCACATAAAATAAGCGATCAAGTGAGAGTTAACAAAGTGGTATCAACACTTGAGGGAAAACCAGTTTGAATATATCAATGAGTTCAAACAACGGGTTAACAAGATTATGGATCTACAGAAAAGACATTACGAGATAATAGATTCAAATCCAAACAACCCTTCTATTCAACTAGCTTCTCTGGCGGCTCTTCATAAACTGAACGTTACCTTATCACATCATTTCGACGTTGTCCCAGTCATAGGAGATACACAAAGACAGATGCAGGCGCTGACAGGTAATTCTACAATAGAGGACCAAAACCAGGCCAGGAGAATGTTCCAAATAGAAGGCTGCACCTGTCCCCATGACGGTCGTGATATTATTAGTCATAACAAATGTCGTTTTTGCCAAGCAGGATTGGTGTCCTAATCCTGAATGTGGTCATAGCGTAAAGGGTTGTAAATTTGAACCTCATGATGACCTTCGTAAATGGTTTGAATGCAAGTGCGGTACGTGGTTTAAGACAAAGGAGATAATGGATGCACACAGAGAGATAAGCGTCGCATGCAAGGATATCATTGTATAGTTTACATTGATTAATTGAATACGAAACGAAATTGATTAAATTTCTTGAAATATTGGTTTTAACGATCAGAGTTCTTGTGTCTGACGGTTTATTGAAACTAAAATTACATATTCCGTGGATTTAAGTCATTTATAGTTGACAGGTTTTTTAATTAATAGCTAATCATTAGGTGGTGATTTGGTTGTTCTTGGAAAATGGTAAATGCTTGTGGCATATGACGACACTAGCAGTCAAGGAAAAAGCAGGAGAGTGTTTTTCAAAGGCGACTAGAAATATCTGTTCTATGCGTGATTT
>VBPR01000265.1:2241-4896 GCA_005877345.1 Nitrososphaerota archaeon | reverse complement strand
TGAGGAGTAAGGCGGAATTATCTTTCTCAAGATTACTTTCATTCTTAGGAAAAGATTATCAATATGACTTTAAAATTAAGCTGATGAATGGTAATGAGGTACTTGTTGACTTTAAGGTTGATGATAAATATATTGAAATTTTAGATTCTGAGAAAGACTTAGATAAATTCAATGAAATAAAAAATAATAATCCTGATCTTGATATCATTGCTATTGGTAAATCAAAGTTTGGTGTGAAATCGGGCGATTTTGAAACAATATCTTTTATTGATTCTGAGACGGATCAAGTAGGATCTATATTTTTAGAGGATTCATCGCTAGCATTTGACTATGCCCATATTTTACCGCTAGTTGAAAAGTGTTCAATACTACATGGACACACCTCTACTGTTATGGTAGAGATAATTGGAAAAATGGTGAATAACCTGGTTATCGATTTTAGTGAGGCAAAAAGAATTATCAAAGAAACCCTTTCAATACTAGATCACAAATTCTTCATTAATAAGAAATATGTTTACAAGGAAGATAGTATTCATTATTACGTATCATTTGACGGTCCACGCGGATTTTTCAATCTGCAGCTTCCTAAAGATACTACTTTTCTTATGCCTGGAGAAGCAACGGTTGAGAATCTTTCATCCATCATAATAAAATTATTGTCCTCAAAAATGCCTCCAAATGTAGAAGCTTTGGGTGTTTACATTTATGAAGGTGTAAATAAGGGCGCACATATTCTGGCTAACATTAAGTGAATATAGAAAATTTTTCCAATGGTAATGATTAAGATCAGCTTTTTATTATAAATGGAAATAATTGGTATTTGTAATAGTCTAATACTTTTTTTAAGCATGAACTTAAATAGAAGCCTTTTAGTGGATTAGTTCTAACCTAAAAATGCCACAAAAAATTAATGAAAAAATATGGAATTCGAATATTGAAAATATTATTTTGAAAAAATGGCATGAGGACAGAATCTATGAATTCAAAGTTTCTAATAGAGACAACTATGTGATTGATACTCCTCCTCCTTATCCATCAGGGCGACCATGGCATATGGGAGCAGCGGCACATTATGCACAAATTGATATGATAGCGCGAACGGCAAGAATGTTTGGAAATAATGTATATTTTCCAATAGGCATAGACAGAAATGGACTTCCAGTAGAGATTTACACCGAAAAAAAACACAAAATCAAAATGCGACAGACTGATAGGGACGAATTTCTTAACCTTTGTAAGATATCACTGGATGACTTGGAAAAAGAAATGATCCAAATCATGAAAAGTATCGGTCTTAGCGCAAATTTTGAGGAGTATTATAGGACTGATTCGAATGAATATCGCACCTTAACTCAAAGTACATTTATAAATTTATGGAGGAGGGGACTGGTTTATTCTGCTAATCGACCAAATAATTATTGTCCAAGCTGTGGAACTACAATCGCAGATGCAGAAATAACCTATGAAGAAAGAAAGACAAATCTAGTATATATGAAGTTTAAACTAAAAAATGTAAACGAGGATCTGATTGTAGCTACAACTAGGCCTGAACTAATTTTTGCATGCCAATGCGTTATAGTAAACCCAAATGATACCAGATATCAGAAGCTACTCAATAAGGCGGTAATCCTACCTTTATTCAATAGAGAAGTAAAGATCTTGTCACATCATTCAGCAAAATCTGATTTTGGTTCGGGAGCTGTGATGGTTTGTAGCTATGGAGATCTTAATGATGTACAAATATTTAGAGAATTGGGGTTAAAAGAAATTGTTGCCATTGATCAATTTGGTAGGATAAGTGAAAACGGTGGCAATTATTCTGCTTTAACCATAGACAATGCAAGAAAGAAAGTTATCGAAGACTTGAAAAATAGTAATTATATTGTAAAAGAACAATCGATCCTGCATAGGATTCCAATTTGCGAAAGAAGCAAATCACCAGTAGAGATAATTCCAATGCAAGATTATTATATAAAACAACTTGTTTTTCTCCCTAAACTTAGAGAATTTTCGTCTTCTCTCACTTTTTATCCAGAATCTCACAGACAGATATTATTGAATTGGTTAGATTCTGTTGTTATAGATTGGCCAATATCAAGAAGGAGATTTTACGGTACGGAAATTCCCATATGGTATTGTGATAATTGCAAAGAACCAATATTGCCTGAACCTGGAAAATATTATAGACCCTGGAAAGATATAGCACCTTTTGATAAATGTAATAATTGTGGATACAACAAATTTACTGGCGATGAAAGAACCTTTGATACATGGATGGACTCGAGTATATCACCGCTATTTGTAACTAAATATACTAAAGACAATGACTTTTTTTTAAAAACCTTTCCAACAAAAATAAGACCACAAGCAAAAGACATTGTGAGAACTTGGTTATATTACACAATGTTACGATGTTATCAATTAACAGAAAAACTTCCTTGGAGTGATGTCTGGATTATGGGATATGGTGTTGACGAGTATGGCGAAAAGATGAGTAAGAGTAAGGGGAATGTAATTGATCCTTTTCCAATAATAAGTAAGCATGGAGCAGATACTTTTAGATTCTGGTCGGCAATTGAAGCAAATCTTGGACAGGACTTTAGATGTTCAGAACAAAAGATAGTAGAAGCACAAAAATTTTTAACCAAGTTATGG
>VBPR01000265.1:0-2013 GCA_005877345.1 Nitrososphaerota archaeon | reverse complement strand
TCTACATAAATGTTTTTCAGTAATATTGTTACTATTAGCACCTATTTGTCCCTTTATCACAGATAAACTATGGACTACAATTTATTCTAATGAAAGTATTCATCTACAAAAGTTTCCTTTACGTAGTAATGATTATGTGGATATGTGTAAATTTACTAAAGCTATAACTGATTTTAATTCATTAATATGGACAAAAAAAAGAGAATCAACAAATGAAAATGGTAAGCGATATTCACTACGTGATCCAATAAAAGCCAACATTCCGGAGGAATTATTTCAATTTAAGGAAGATCTTGAAGAAATGCATAATATTCAAGTTTAATTTTAGAAACTAGTGATAATCTTATGAAAGCTGTTCCTATATATAGCCATGGTAATGCAGATGTATTAAAGTATGTAGATAATTTTCCAACTCCGGTACCAAATTCATCCGAGATTCTAATTAGGCTAAAATATTGTGGGCTAAATCACCTTGATATTTGGACAAGAATGGGAATTCCAGGTATCTTCATTAAGTTTCCCCATATTTGTGGAAGTGATATTGTAGGTACGTTACTAGAAGATTATTCAACATTTTCTAAAGGATCAAGGGTTCTGATATATCCTGGAATTAGCTGTAATAACTGTGATAATTGTAAGAATGGAAACGAAACCCTATGCAATGATTTTTCAATAATGGGCGGTTTGGGCAATTACAATGGTGGTTATGCCGAATATGTAATTGTTCCCAAGGCAAATATCATACCTATACCTCATGGAATAAGTGATGAGCAAGCTGCTACACTCTCAATTTCATATTTAACTGCCTGGAATATTATTAAAAAACTGCAAATAAAGAAGGACGATACTGTTTTAGTATATGGGGCTTCCGGCGGTTTGGGAATGGCCGTGATTCAAATTGCAAAAGCACTTGGAGCTAAAATCATAAGCACTATCTCTGACAATTCTAAATTGAACTTTGCATATAGTCTTGGCTCGGATTATGTGATAAATCGGAAGGAAAAAAAAATATTATTAGAAATAGAAAAATTAACTCATGGTTCAGGAGTTGATGCCGTTATGGATAATGCTGGTGAGAAGACTATAACTACGAGTATTAACTCTGTTCGAAGAGGCGGGAAGATCGCAATGTGCGGTACAACTGCAGGAAATGTTGCAAATTTTAAGATTAGAGCTTTTTATTCAAAGCAAATTCAACTATATGGTATTTTGATTGGATCAAAGTTAGAGTTGTTAGAATTAATTGAGTTTGTCAATGAAAAAAGGATTTTGTCAAGAATTGATTCCATATTCCCATTAACTGAAGTAAAGGCTGCCCATGATAGCTTAGAAAGAGGAGAACAATTGGGTAAGATTTTAATTAGATTATAGTAAATTTACTCCTTCATGGCAACTTGTATTATTTGTTTCTTACAAAATTAATATGAATCGAATCTTCCTGACACTAAATTTCAATTTATGTCTTCACTTTAGGTAAATTCCAATGTAGCTTGATAGATATTAACCTAATACCTGTTGTAACGAAAATTACAACAATTGCTGTATATTCAAATGGTAATTTTAGATTTACCATTATAAGAAATATAATGACTCCTATGAAACTTGCCACTGCATAGACTTCTTTTGTAAAAACAATTGGCGGTTCTCTTACTAATACATCTCTTAAAATTCCACCGCCAAAAGCTGTCACTAAACTTGAAATTACGATTAATACCACGTTAGTACTATACAAAGAGTATGCAATTGAAGCTCCTGTAAAAGTGAAAACTCCGAGGCCTACAGCATCAAAAATATTGAACAAATTTTCATATTTTTTTATTCTTTGATAAAGATAAAAAATGATAATCGCAGTTATTGTAGTCAAAACTATGTGAATAGTATCTGAAAAATTATGTGGCGGAAAGATTCCCAATATTGCATCTCTCATTACACCCCCAAGAATTCCTGTTACTGTTGCAAGAATTATTACGCCCACAATATCGTACTTGTGTTCTATTGCCCTAAGTGCACCCG
>VBPR01000263.1 GCA_005877345.1 Nitrososphaerota archaeon | reverse complement strand
TAGCAAAATCAACAGCTATATATCCTCCTAGTGAATGACCTACTAATGTGATTTTTCTATCATCACCACTTAGACCAATTTTCTCTATAAATTCTAGAATGAATTCTGAGAACTGTTCAATGGTATAATTAACATCTTTTGGCTTGTCACTTCCTCCAAAACCAATTAAGTCAACGGCTATCGTGTGATAGTACATTGATATTGCATCAGGAATATCTAACCATCTTTCAGCCGATGAACCAAGACCATGTATAAACAAAATGTGTCTATCAGAAATACGGACGCCTTGTTTTGATTCCAAGTATCTCATTTTAATATTATTATTTAGTAGTATAGATTTGTCTTCCATTGGTATGTGGATTTATCTAGTAATACCTTTTATATGCGCATCTTTTCTCAAGCATTTCGATTGATTATCTGGGAATAGAGAATATTAAGACGAGTTAGATTGTCATATTTCCGATTATTTTTAATGGTCTATCAGACATAATGCAGCATTAATGATCTTATTAGTGTATTACGATTGGTTTTATCAATTTTCCAATTCTAGTTGAAATGGCCTAAATTAGAAATATAATATGGATTGTGTGATTGCATTAGAGGCTTAGCATCTTAACAAACAAGTTACCTTTAATTCCTTGCTAGTCATAGAAGATATGGGTATGCAGAAGAGTGATGTAATATGGCTGATGTCTATTATTTCTCTATCTCTTGGAGGGACATTTGCAATTATTTACGTCATTAGACATTTCACAGACTATTTTGAAAGAAGAAAGAATAGATGATAGAAACCAAATTCTCCGTATTCTCTTCTATTTGTTTACTAAATTGTGGTATCGATACCATGCAAGTTCGGGGCGATAATTAAGCTTTATACTGGGCTTATTAAAAAACCGGCACTCACCTTAATTTTGATATACTAGCCAATTAGTTAACTAATTATATATTTCATCTTCTCATAATCTATAATCACAAATATGAGCGCAAAAAAAGGTACTGAAAATAGGGACTTGGTTATTTGTAACAATTGTCTGTGGGCCGTATCCCTCTTAAAAGGTTCCCAAGTGTTTGATTGCTGCCCGGTATGTAATGGCAAGGATCTAGAAGTTATGCCTGTTGAGGATTATGAGAATTATAAACTAGACATAAACCGAAAAAGAGGTTTGAGCATAGAGTTTACTGGTGAAAATTAACTCATCAAGCTTGATAGCTAGCTTTTATTTTTATCTAAACGCTTTATTGTCCTAGATTCTAGCTACACTAATGAATATTTTCTCAATACTCATGTATGGTAATAGAATTCTAATATTGTACGAAAAAAATTTACTGGTTGTCGTATTTGAACTATTTGTGGTTCTTTAAGCCAAACAGCTAAAACTGTAAGTAGTTGTGAAAAAGATCTTTTAACAGAGATTATCATCATAATTTGGTATTTTAATTAAAGAAAGATATAGATGCATTTCTATTGACTCCTATTAAATTTTTGTTAACTTCATCTGCATTCCATACTTGGGGCGCAATGTGATTAAAGCTTTCAATTCAACTTTATGAGATGGTACATGTTTCATCCTCCATTGCCTGGATATAGTGGCAAGCAGAAGAATTGCTTCCAACCACGCGAATGGTTCTCCTATACATCCTCTAATGCCACCACCAAAAGGAAAGTAACTAAACCTTGGTAATTGTTTTTTAAATTCTTCTGTCCAACGATCAGGATAAAAACGATTGGGTTCAGGAAAATATCGAGGATTGCGATGCATTACATATTGGCTCATTAAAATTATTGAGCCTTCGGGTATGCTATATCCTCCCACTTTATAATCGTCAATAACTTGACGGCCTAAAGCCCATGCGGGTGGATAGAGCCGCATAGATTCTGTCAAGATTTTTTCCGTATATTCTAGCCTTGGTACATCGTCTACTGTGATAGTTGTTCTGTTGCTACCAAAGATCGAATGAAGCTCTTCTTGAAGTTTTGTTTCAATTGTTGGGTGTTCGGACAAAAGATAGTATGTCCATGTAAGTGCATTTGCAGTTGTTTCATGTCCGGCCAAAAATATGGTCATTACTTCATCTCTCAGCTGCTCATCAGTCATTCTTCCTATCCCTGCCTCTTCGTCTTGTGCTTGCAGAAGTGTTGATAATAAATCATCATCTTCTTTTTTTTCATGTCCTTTATCCAGTTTCTTTCTATGCTCCTTGATCATTCTATATACAATTGAATCCAAGTCCCGTTTGGCTGTCTGAAATCCTTTGTTTATAGGTAAGAGGGGTATTTTTTCAATTAGTTCACCAAATGGCATCAGAAGACGGTTAAAATATTGCATGCATGTCTTGAGAGCATCACCTACCTCATCATGTCCTGGCTCGATATCGTAGCCTAATACAGTCTTACAAATAATTGCTAATGTAAGCTTTATCATTTCTTTATGAATATCGAGTATTGTTCCATCGTGCCAGCTATTACACATATCAATTGCTTGGTTCACCATAATATCCGCATAAGACTTAATTCGTTTAGGATAAAATGTTGGTTGTATCAAGTGTCGTTGTTTATCATGGTACTCCCCCTCACTGGTAACCAATCCATTACCCAAAAGACGCTTT
>VBPR01000262.1 GCA_005877345.1 Nitrososphaerota archaeon | reverse complement strand
CCAATCAGGATGAATTTCTTTACGAGTAACCAAGCTAATCTTTCCACCAACCCTGTTATCCAAAGTTGCTTCATCTTGAAACCATTCAGTTATCTTTTCTGGTTGAGATAAAGCGTTGAAAACTACATTTGGCGGTGCCTGTATAATTTTTGCTTTGCTAATTGCATTTTGTTGCCTTTTTTTCATCCCTAATTGAAGCACTTATTCGACATTGATATATTTAAACATCAGAGAAGATTATCTAATTGAAATTCAAAATACATATTAATCATTATGTCCAATTACTTGTATGGCATACCGTAGTAGAGAAGAGATTTTTGCATCAATTCTAGGTACTGCTGGCTCTGGAGCAGGGATCACACGCAGTAAAATAATGTTTGGATCATATCTTACCTATGCTCAGGTTTTGGAATATTCAAAGATGTTGATCGAACGTGGATTGCTTGAATATGACCCAATTAATAGGACATTCAAGACAACTTCAAGCGGATTTACTTTTATACAATTACATAACGAAATGAATCAAATGATAAAGATTTAAAATCTAATTGTTTGAAAGTGTGTAAAGCAGTAAACCATGATCTTGTTTTTTATGCAGGTATACTTGCGTATAGGTATATTGAATTAACATAAAATAAACACTATTATAATAAAAATGCAATATTCCAGCCCTAGATATACCTCTGAGAATTGATAAATAACGTGAACTAGGTTAATTGTTGTGTCAACTGCAGCAGAAAATATCCAACTCGTAAAAGATGCTATCAACGCGCTTAATACAGGAGATACAACCAAAGTCTCAGAATTTATCAGTCCTACATACTTTAATCATGAATCACAGATGGATCCAGTTAGATCAAAAATGAGAGGGCCGCAGGAGTTTATAGATACTGTGATCAATATACGGAAGGCATTTTCGGACCTACATTATGATTTATTGGAGAGTGTAGCATCAAATGAAAAGGTAGTTTCAATTGTATCTGTTATGGGTAAACATACCGGAAACTTCTTTAGTTTCATTCCACCGTCAGGAAACAAAATATGCTATCGAGCCGTACACGTTTTTACAATTGGGAATGATGGAAAAATATCTGAACATAAGGCGATTCGTGATGATTTAGCATTGATGTATCAACTTGGAGTGGTTAAAGCCACGACTCCACAATATGAAAACTTCCTAAAAGGTTGGAAAGGGTAATGTAATGATTAATTGAATCGTGAAATGTATGATAGAGATTGAAACCTTGACACACTACGAATAAACTGGCATACAAAGAAAATGCTGCTAAACTACGGAATTTAGTATTTACCAATGTATGGGAGAACCGGTGGGCTACTGCACAACTGACTTTATTTTTTCCTCCTCCACATACTTTAAGCATGGACAGGCATCGGACTTTGAGATATGATTTACACACCGTCTTTGATGATGCATGTCCATCCAATGCCACTTTATATCGTGGCCACAAATACACGTTGACATAATTCTTTCTGATTTAATAATATAGTTTCCGAGACTTATCTAATTTTCGGAACTTTATTAATCTATTAATCCTTGAGGAGTGTGTGAAGCGTCACGTCTCACTCGAGCTTGAAACTGGTGTCAAATTTGAGATTCCTCGGTTTTTAACAAAGTAATGTCTAAAGTTAAACTCTTATACACCAATGAGAATTAAAACACACATGTCGTATGATCCAAAAATCCTTCTAAATAGGTATTTACATCTAAATAGATTGAATTCCTCAATAAATTATGTACCATCGATAGTTGATCCTTTCGATATTCATCCCCGTAGTCTATATCAAAAAAATAGAAATAGATTGGCATCAGGAAGTATGATTAATAAAATTCCAGATGTTCCAAAAACTTCAGCTATGGGAACTGAATTATTGGAAGATTTACGTATTCGTCAGGAAGAATTCCTTAAAAGAATAAGAAAACATCCTTCTAAAACAGATGACCCGATGTTCATGATATAAAATTAAATAATACCATTTAGATAAGCTCCATTTCAACTGATGATTCCTTCTAATATCCCGGAATCTATTTCACGAATTATTCTCAACTTTAGATGGATATTACCCTAACCTAATTGGAAATTTTGCGTTCCTAAACTTTTAATTCTACGGTAGTCCGTAAATGCCAGCTCAATGTGATGTCCTTTACCAAAATTGAGTGCTGTCGTTGTCCTATGCCAGTTCAGTCATTTCATGTAACATTGATTTATTTGATGAATTTCTTACCGATGTTTGAATTATTTTTGCTGTTTCAAAATCACACTCTAATATAAATGCCAGGTCATCAACCTTCATACTCAGAATTTGTTTTTTGTCGAGCGAATGCTTCAAGATCAAATCTTTTAGAACATCAGGGATAGCTAATGATTTTATGCCGCTTCTGAATATCATGATTAATACATCTATCTTATATAACATGTTTCTAATGGATCCGCATAGTCAAAATAATGAGTGCATTCCTGTTAGGATTTCTGGAGCATGATTTGACAGGGTCGTACTGCATTAATTGCATTTAATTAAAGGAAGAGTCTACTATTTGGATAATTATTCTGATTTCCATCCAGATTTTCACAAGAAATTAACAAAGTGATCTAAAGATTAGAATAATTTATCTAATTTGAGATATTTGCCTGATATCTACTTATACCATGTGGCTTACAGTCTGATATTGAGATCAGGGGCTAGTGTAAACATTGATCTGGTGCAGAAATTCATTAATTTCTATCATAGATATGAAAACTTAAATTTAAAAATAACTTTTTTCTTGATATCCCTCCAGATACTTCATTTATACTGGCTCACCACGGATGTTGTACTCCAGAAGATATTTGGGCATAGTTTCTTCTTGATGCCTAAATCTCTCTTACCAATATTTGTGGTAATAGACTATATTGAAATTCCTGCACTAATTTCTGCAATAATTTTTTATTCCTATAGTATACGCACCAAGGAATCCGATGCCAAAAAGAACTATCTATTTTTGGGAATGCTCGGAGTCCAATTTTTTCATATTTTCTGGATTACCGACGAGGTTGTGTATACCAGTCTCTTCAATTTCAGTTTTGTAGAAATTCCTTATGTCCTCTCATGGATTGCCATTCTCATAGATTACCTCGAGCTACCGGTAATGGCCGACCTGTTTTATAAGATCATTAAAAAGAAAAGAAGGTAGGAAACATACGTTTGTTGCAAATCCAAAAGCAAGCTATTTCTAAGTGGTGGTTCAGCTATCTCGGTTGTTCTAATAATCTTTTTATTAGTTGAAACGTGTTTTTGACAATATTATGTACTTGCAGTATCAAAAAGTTGTTTTATATTCTATTTTGGATGCAAAATATTAATTTCCATTTTCTTCAATCCATCGTAAATTACTCTTGGTACAGTATAGACGCGTTTTGAGAATCTTGACCTGCAATCTTGATGCTTTAGGATGTTTCAATGGTACCTATTCTTCCATAGTAATATTACACCCCTTCGCTAGTCTATACTCTGCAATGACATATCTGAAATGTGAGATCTCATCCAATTCATTTCCTACAATACTCTTGAAGACTTGATCATTGTTTTGTTGAACTCCAACTAAGTAACATATAGGTGTAGTAGCATAATCCAGTATTTTTGCTCTAATTTCCAATGTGATGGATAATTTATGGATACACCACAGCTTTCCTTAATATACTGCCTGTGCAGACATTTGTCCAGAGGATCTAATATTAATCCTGTTTAGAGTAACACGGATTAAGAAAAGAAATAGAATTGAAACAATTGAGATAATAACATTATGGAATGTAAATGTTTCTTTGAATTCAACTTGTATAATTTAACAAGTTTCTACGATACCCATCTCAGCCAAAATAATTTCTGAGCTTAGGTGCTTACCAGTTTAAAGTCATACATGTATCTTTATACCATTCACACAGTTTGAATCTTGGGTAATGAATTGATTTTTAAACGATATTATAACGAGTAACGCGGCCCTGCCCTAAGAATTGTAATTTCAATCTTAACTATAGATTGTATCTATGTCAATAGATCCAACGCCATCTTTAGATCAGTAATTTCAGATTCAATTACTTCCCTATCGAGGTCATCTATTGCATACTTTTTCAATCTATCGCAAGCGTGTATCTCTGTCTAGGTCATCAGTAGGTATTTCAAAGTGCACTAATGTAG
>VBPR01000261.1:2673-5407 GCA_005877345.1 Nitrososphaerota archaeon | reverse complement strand
AATATCACACGAAAGACTGTTAGTCTCAGCATGAAGGAAAACCTCCCTTCAAGTTGCTTGAGATGGAAATACAGATATTCCTTGACATTTTTAAAAAATCTTGAAGACGGAAGCTTTTGGGATATGAACAGCATTTAATTGCCCTTGATCATAAAAGCGGAAGTAAATTTACCTTTTAAAATATAGTGAAAAATTTCTAGTGTTATTGATATAGAATAATTATAGAAAATATTGATACCTAAAGCTCATAAATCCAGATGTCCATAATATGGTGATGCTAAAAAATAGTAAACAACTAATCAGTTTGATAAATACGTGTCGTGAAGAAAAAGACATCGGAAAAAGATGTAAGATTTTAAATTATATTAATTACCTGGTGCCAGTAGAGCTTAGGGTATCTATCCCATCAATTATTAGTCATGACTGTATAGATCAGATTCTGAGTTCCATGGAGGAAAAAATATCGCCTCCCATCTACGAGCTTACTTATTGAATCAAAATTAGGGCAATCTATTCGATTGCAGGATTATATCTCAGTGAGGATAGTTGAGATATTACTCTCGATGCAGTTCTAGCATGTGTTCTTTCAATTCCTCTTGCGTATTGAAGGTCATTCCGCATGCTGCACATTTTTCCTGATTATCCGGAGACATAACATATTATACCCAGTATACAATATAACTATTTCAATCTCAATCCTTCACAATAAAAAAATTCATTCAAAAAAGAGGGATTATTAATTTTTCTATTTGTAGTAACTATCATACTAATTTTTTAATATAATCTAGCAGATTATGTGCCTTCTTTTTTGAGATATATAAAATAAGAGTATTACTTCATATGAAATATGTTCTCTGGCTTTATCTTTAATATTACTCTTTGTTCTCCTTTAGACCTTCTTGGATATTTATCTACGCCGATATATTTTTTTGATAATTTATCGATATGTTTTTCAGCTGTTTCTCCAGTAATTTGCTCTGTCACCTTACCTCTAGGGTAATCATTACATACGGATTATTTTGATTAATTAATGACAAAGCTATCCTAGGATCCCTAGAAATATTCCATTGTTTTGTCCTACCTATTGCAGTATTGACAAGAATATTACCATTTTCAATATCAACCCAAGTTGGAGTAACATGTGGTGAGCCATCGTTCATAAAACAAGCCAAAAAGGCAAAATTCTTGCTTTCAAAAAGTTCTCTAATACGAAGGTCACTTAACTTTCCATTCGATTGATCGCTCATAGTCAAAATATTGGCTCTATTTCTAATAACTGTTTGTTAAGCTCAAAGAATCTTGCATACTTTACAAATAGATCTTTTGCTAAGTGGATGAGAATCATCAATATGTAATTTCCGTAGAAATTTTCTTATAGTAATGTAGGAAAATGGTACAGAACTTGAAAAGTAAAGGTGAATCGAGTGAACCGAACAACATTGTACCGAAGATATTGGCAGAAATTGAGGAAACGGCAAGAAAGGAATTTCTACCATCAATAGGCCCCATTAAGGGAAAAATTATAGAAGATGTTATTAAGGAATACCAACCTAAGAAGGCGCTTGAGATTGGAACATTGCATGGATATTCGGCAATTTTAATTGCAAATATTATATTAAGAGGGAAATATGATAATGAGAATTTTAATAGTAAAAGAAGTTCAACTGAACCTATTCTTATAAGTGTTGAAAAGGATCAGAGACTTGCAAGCATAGCAAGAAAGAACATAGAAAAAGCAAGATTATTAGAAAAAATACAAGTAATTAATGGCGATGCTCTGGAAATTATTCCAAGACTTAAATCCAAATTCAATATGATTTTCCTGGATGCAACAAAGAGCGAATACCTAAAATATCTTCAACTTATTGAAAAGTATAGTTTACTAAATAAAAGAGCAGTAATAGTTGCGGACAATGTCTTAATATATGAGAACGAGATGAAAGATTATCTAGATTATGTTAGGAATTCAGGCAAGTATATTAGCCGTACAACAGAGACTAGCTTGGAGTTTTCTAAAAATATAAAAGATGCTCTTGAAGTGAGTATTAATGCTGATATATAGCACTGCAAACTCTCTTTACTGGCAAAAATACAGAACCAAAAATTTTTCAGGTATTATGACTTGAATTAATTAATATCTGCCTTTGTAAAGTACGAATCGCCTATTAATTGGTAGTACCGTACTAATAAAATCTTAAAGCAATTTAGAATTGTAATTCATAAGAAGCATGATGATTAAATAAATGTTATCGCTATCTCGAACGAATAGCTAATTTCTAAATAAACCGTGAGTGCAGAAAAGTGATAGAAAGATGTTTGAAGAAATGTTCCCTTATTCGAAATTGTTATTGTAAGAAAAAGAGGAACTGTTTTGAAGTCATACTTTCCTGTACCTATTTAATTATTGGCTAGATATCTCAATGATCCCTTTCATTGTATCTGGGTGATACTCACAATGATATTCAAATGTGCCCGTTGAATTTGCATTAAAGTTCAATTTTCCATTCTTACCCGGTTTGAGCTCGTTGCTTTTGGTCTCAGTCCCATTTGATGTGATTATTAATTCATGCTTGGTGTCCGTGGGATTCTTTATCTTGATAACATAATCTGTATTTGCTATCAAATGCAGTGTGGGATTTATTGCCTCGCTAGTGTTCTGCCATCTGTAGGTTTCATTCTTTAGTTCTAATGCATTTAAAGCGATAGAAGAAGTATTGCCATTAGAAGCAGAAGC
>VBPR01000261.1:0-2661 GCA_005877345.1 Nitrososphaerota archaeon | reverse complement strand
TCATATGAACTGCTCTTCTTAGCTGATATCGGTTGTACAAGGTAGTGTGAAGAATAAATCATACCTATAAGCAGCATCGATATTATGATGCATGATGTCAAGGTCTTTTTGTTAAAATATGGGTTATCCATAGCGTGATATCTATTACGGAATTATATTAACATAGAGACAAATCCCATCTTTGGAACCCGGAAACGGGATCCACATGTGAGATTTACAATTTGGATTACGGCAAAATATCTATATTTCAAAGCTGTACTTAAATCAAAAGCTAGGATGACTCATTGAAGATTTACGATTCGGTATTACTCTTTAGGAAGGAATACATGCCCATCTTATTTTTCGTCTTTTCTAGTTTGTAGCTTGTTACTAGACCCACTTCAACCTTGTAAGGTATTCTACAATAGTCATGTCTGTGAGTAACGTCATCCATTCTGAAACATTTGCGGCAATTCCAAGATACGTATTCTTTACATGTGTTACAAACGGAAGTAGGTTCCAAATGAGTGCCACATGCTCTACAGGAACGGTTATAATACATGTTCGAAATAGTGTGAAGAATAAATCATACATATAAGCAGCATCGATATTATGATGCATGATGTCAAGGTCTTTTTGTTAAAATATGGGTTATCCATAGCGTGATATTTATGACGGTTTTTTTATTAACATAGAGACAAATCCCATCTTTAGAACCCGCAAGTGGGACCCAAATGTGGATCCCATAATATGGTATTGTGCAAAATATCTATATGTCTAGTGTGAACTTTAGCAATTAACTAAGTTGTTTGACGAAAACCTACTTCATTTGGCCAGTGCTATTATCATGCTTGCTGCTGCCATTGTTCCAATGTACCTTAGTTTAAGATTGAAGAGTAATCTTAGGATTCTTACAATCTTATTATCACTTTTCATTTTCATTCACGGGATTTATCATTTGGCATACTTTGCAGGTCAGGAAGTACTGGGAGAACGACTCTTTAGAACCATTTCTATTGTTGTTTTAATAATTTTTGGGGGTGTATTCATATATATGGTTAGATCCAAAAAGGAGAAACTTACAGTATAATGATATCTCCAGTTTTGGATCTTATGAGTAATTTTACACTTTATTTGTTATTCGTGGCGCTCGGAATATTTGTGTGGTTGGCTTGGCATTCACATAGTCCCAAATCCTTCCTCTTTCAAATTTCTATCTTCATTTTGATCTGGATTGGCGGAGAATTCGTGATTACTTTATATGAATCTGGATCATTTGATTTCCCCTTTGAATTACACGATCTTGGCATGCAGATACATCTAGCTTCTATGATTCTTTTTGCCTCAATTATTTTCGTGAGATTTTACTACTCTTACAGGTCTGGCCATAAAATCGTAGAAAGCCTTACTTCAATCCTCAAGTAGCTTTGCCAGGCTAATCACTCACTATATGCTTAACCTTATCGACTCACAGTGAGAAGAATCTTTCCGTCAATCTATTTACAGGATCGATGTTTTGCTCTGTCTCTATCACTATCTTCATGTTTTCATATTTTACTACTATCGATCTAAAGACACTAAGAAACAGACTGTATTTCTTTCCTTCGTCAGTGATACAAATCCTATCAACTACAAGAAGGTCTTGCTCAACCAGCCATTTAATTTTTCTGTAAGCGGTAGTATGAGGCATCTTGGTCTCCATGATGATATCATAGACTGATTTGGACTGGTACATTGTTGAATTGATAATGTTAACCATTTCAGGATCGGCCATTGCAGTTAAAATTGCTTTCTTGATTTTCTGATTTTCCAATTGCATTTCTATTCACCTGTTGATTTCGGTAGCTAGTATATTATCAGAGCTCTTTTTACCTGGTTTATCTATCATCTCAATGCAATTCATAGAAGCTGTGTTTAGTCCTGCAACTTGTGCTTCTTGTTTTGCGACTTGCATATTTCTCCATTGAGCAGCATATATGAACACTGAGTCTTTCGTTCTTAAAAATTCACATTTTTTGTACCTGCTAGCGATTCGAAAGAAATCATTTTCCATCAAGTAATAGAGATTGGTAAACTTCTCTGTGAAGTATTCTCTTAATTTGAACGATATGATTTCAAGTGTGGTTGCAATTTGCAACTTACATGCCTTTATTCATTAGGTATAAATAAGTAAGTATATAAATTGTTAGGTGCTAAAATGGTAAGTAGGGCCAGAAAGAGTAAGTGAGTTGGTATTGAATGATATTTGGATCGAGGAGCGTCCGACTTAGATTGGATCAAAAAGAAGCACAAAAATTGGTTTCGTTGATAGGTAAAAAGTTTACTATCCATATCCTAAGAAATATGATTATTTTGGGACATACAAGGTTTAATCAGTTTGAAACTATAGAGGGTATTAATTCAAAAACACTTGCCGTTCGCCTCAAAGAAATGTTAGAAAATGATCTCATTGAAAGAAAGGTCTATCCGGGAATTCCAATAAGGGTCGAGTATTCTGTAACGGAGAAGGGAAAGTCAGTACTTCCAATTCTTGAGCAAATGCTGGCCTTCTCTATGAAATATGCACCTGAAGACGTCTTTGCGGATGGCAGGCCAAGAAGCTTCAAGGATGTGCTGGGACGACATACGGAACGTATGCCCTAATATAATACCAGTTAATACCATGTTATCCCATAAGTAAAT
>VBPR01000090.1:4034-16940 GCA_005877345.1 Nitrososphaerota archaeon | reverse complement strand
CTTACTTTGTAGTTGGAAGTAATACTACCAAGGCTGGCCTAGTAAATCAATTGTTTGAAAGGCAACCAAAATATCTATTGATAGATGAGATAGATAAGATGAACAATTCTGACCAGAATTCTTTGTTACATTTAATGGAAACAGGGATAATATCTGAAACCAAAATTAACTAGATAAGGCAACTGAAGCTGATATCATGGGTATTTGCAACCGCAAATGACTGTGAGAAAATTATTGAGCCGCTGCTGTCAAGGTTCCTCATACTGAAGATTCCAGATTATTCTTTTGAAGAGTTTACCGACATAGCTATCAAGAGGCTAGCTAATGAAAAAATTGACTTGTACATTGCTACCATTATTGCAGAGAAGGTTTGGCATGAATTAGGCTCCAGAGATATAAGAGATGTAATTAAGGTTGGGCGACTTGCTAGTGACACTCAGTCAGTATCCAACGTAATTGACATCATCAAGAAGCACACGTGTGCCAGATAAGTCCAACTTTTATAACAGCGAATTTTTTTACAAATTGCTTTGTGCTTTCTTCATTTATAGAGATAGAAAATGCTCGAAAAAGAATACAAGCAAAGCTAAATCCACTAAAAGAGCCTTTAGGATTTATGCAATCGTTGGCTAGATTTATTTATTCGACATAAGCAAAGTTGCACAGTTGAGGTCTCCACTTGTTTATGATTTAATGATTGACTTCCATCCCCTAAGATGGACATCAAAATATCGTAGGACAACAGTACCATATTTGATTATTGTGTTTCTTTTTTACAAAGCGATAGGTACGGTGACGTTGGTATTTTCTCTTTTCTTGTTTCAACTATTTGGCTTTAATTATAGTGAAAACTTATCATATTACGTTACCAACTATAATATTAGTATTGGACTATTTGCTGGTCCCATTGAGGAAACAATGTTCTTTGGTATCCCACTATATGGCACGGGTAACCATTTAGCTGTTATGGTTACAGGGATTTTGTGGTTAATGAGTCATCTTTTAAACACTTCAGCAATTCAACTTAATACCCTTGCATATCCTCAATTTTTAGGTCTTGTACCGTGGCTTTTTTGGAGTTTTAGAACCTGGATAAGCGGAAAGGGATGGTTTTCCATCGTTTCACATTCTATTAATAATGTTTTATCTATTGCACCTTATTGCGTAAGTGGGCAATTCCTCTGTCACGAGGACGTATACAGGATATTGGGACTTGTGATTATTGCATCCTTACTGCTGGGAATAAACTACTCTCTTTATCGCAGGAGAGTAACAAAATTGAAATACAAAATTGCAATAATGACAATTTTGTCTATAATATACATTTTAGGATTCTCGTATTCAATACTCCTTTCCAATATAGCTCCACAATCCCCATAATTGTTACAACTATTTTGCGCGAATAAATCTGAAAATGTACTATACAAATAGGATTCACAATCGATTATCTTATTGATACTTGCAACTGCTAATTCCATTGAAAAATAATTGAGCCACTGTTGTCAAGGTTTTTCGTAGTAGAGATTCCAGAATATAATTTTGAACAATTCACAGAAATAGCTGTTACTAGGCTCAGAAAAGAGAATGTTGACAAAAGTCTAGCAGTTACGATTGCACATAAGGTTTGGAATGAACTAGGTTCAAACGATATTAGAGATGTTGTGAAGGTGGGGTGACTCTCCAATAATATTGAAGACGTATCATTTGTAGTTAGAATGATGAAAAAATCACGGATGAGCTGAATGTCATGAAATCACGATTGCTCTCTCTTTCTAAAGTCCTTTTGCTTAAGTTCTTGCAAAACTTCGTGTACAATTTGCTTTACGTTCTCTTCAGAATAATCTTGCGTTGTTTCTAAATTCGGACTACGTTTTTCTACCAATTTGAAGTTTTTTACAAGTTCTTTTTCCATCTGTGCGATTCCAATTGTCCTTAATAGGTTCAACTGTGCGATTGCACTTTTGCGGAAATCTCTACGCAACTTTCCATCTTGAGATACATTTACAGCTGAAGTAAAGATACCAACAAGTAACAAAAATGCCCCTAGCGGGATAAATGCTTCTGTTATAAGACCATACGGTGGCGAGACCTTATACTGCAAAGGTGTTATCTCAACAGAGCTAAAAAGTATAGTCATCCCAATGCATGAAATTAATAGAGATTTTTTGACACCATCATTTGGAACTATAGTAGAAGCTATCAAGAAAGATAAGCTGAATAGAAAGGCACCAACTTGTTTTGAAGCACTAAAGAGAATCGTATATATCACACTTACGGCGATGGGGGAATCGAGCACAAACGGGGACAACAAATTCGCGAAATAAGTATGAAAAGGGAAAATGAAATAAATCAATGGTATTATGGTAAGAGCATAATACCTAATTTTGCCAAGTCTGTACTTGTATTGGTTTAGCATCGCCATAGTAGCTATCCATATAACTAAAAATGATAGGATGAAAATGACATTATAGACGGTAGATAATGATTCATCAGCTGGCGTTGAATAGAATGCTGTTACATACGAACTAATCCGATATGGTCTTATCTCCGATGCATTTGAACGCAGAAAAATGTTTTCATAATAGGTAAGAGAAATAACTATGTTTGTCGATACGAGTGAAAATGTTATAATGTACAAAAGGATTATGTAATTTTTTCTAGATTTGAACCATTTGGCGAGAATGAAGACTAAAGGAATTGCAAATACTAATGCTGAAAGATGACTGATAAAGGTAACAAGCTGTAATAGCAGAATATGGTATTTGTTAAAGACAATAATTTGAAATATGGTTACAGAGATAAGACTGATAGTTATCAATTGAGTACCAAAAATAATGTAATGAAATTTTCTCAAATTTTTAGGCAGTTTATAGGTGGTCTTGGAAGTAATTGTCTTAACACACGTTACCAATAATACACTGCTAAAGGCAAAAACTATGGAAAAAGCGATAAAAATAACAACATTGACAGTGGAAGAAGTTCTGAGTCCACTAAAAGAATAGAATTCAACAATAGTAGAATCAATAATAATAATACTTGCGATAATTAATATGAAAATGAATGAAATTTTTTTATTTAAATCGAAGGCAAAGTAACCAAACATTTTTTTGGTTAGCTCATGAAATTTGCTGGAAACTGCCAATAATATGGTGAAAAATATCACACTGCTAATATAAGTTTACGAAAATGTTAAGTCAAAGCCTCCTTGTATAATTCATATGAAAAAGTTAACGCTGGAAGTGGATATTAGGAAACGAAGTGTTGCTAGAATTACACTAGTTTTATTATTTCTTGGCTCAGGTTTATTAATCAATATTGGATTTACTACAGTGTATGGGGCTGAAGTATTCTCAAAGAATGAAAAACCCTTTGGTATACCGTTCGATGAATGGGTAGGTAAATATTGGAAGTGGTTGATTACACTAACGCCTGAACAATCAGAACCACCAAACGGTAGCTGTTTAATTCATAAATCTGATTCAATGGTTATGCTTCTTGACCCTTCAATTGGAGGTAAACATGAATTGGAGTGTGATATTTCTTCAAAAGATGGTATTATGATTGCTTCATGGAATGGATTTTTTGAAAATAATGACAAGGACAAATTGCCAGCCAATACTCCCCTTGAACAACTCTCAAAATTTGCAAAGGAACAAGTAAACTTGGGTGCGGTAACGTCGGATGTAAAAGTTGATGGTAAAAGTGTTGCTAAACTTGATGAGATATCGTCTATGTCAAATAATAAACTAAATTACAAGATAAACACTATGGACAACTTTAGTGAAATTTATGCAAAACCATTCAGTATTACAATACCAGAAAATACTTTTTTGCCTGACCAGGTCACAGGAACATGGCCTTCTGGAGCACACGGCTGGTTTACCTTTCTGAAACCGTTACCACCTGGAGACCATAAGGTCTCTTACAGCCTGTCAGTTCAGGGCTTGGGGGCAGATAATGTTGCATCAGAAAATACATATACCTTCCACGTAAAATCAGGTCAAACAGGTAATACTACAATGAATATTCCATCTAATAACACTATACTAAATTCTAATATCACAAACAAATCAAGTAGTCTTAACACTACGATGCCGAATCAATTGCCACCTGAATCTATCAATGGAAGTAAAATGGGTAAAATTTGACTCGTTCCTACTTGCCAGTTGCGAGATTGTAAGCTTTCTATTTGCTAGCAACAGTTAGAATAGCTTCATTCTGGAAGGTAATTTTTCCAGTACTGTCAGCATACTTTTCTGTTCCTTTAGAAATTGCATTCAGTATTTGTTCCCTTCTTTCATTTGTTTGTCTTGCTAGGATTTTTCGAAGAGTAGGACCACCGTGCTCGATTGTAAACGTTGTAAACTCATCGGGTGAATCAAATTTAGAAAAAACGTTAATTCTTTCAATAACATGGTCAATGAATCCAGATTCTTCAAAAACATTCTTGAGGTTATTTTCGTCCGACATGCTAAATGGTCCTGGCGTTATCGGCGGAGGAAGAGTGTTTGTTTCTTTCAGTACGATATTCATAGGCACCGAAATGAAAGGAACTTTCTCTGGCGTAGCCCAAACGGCAGCTGCGAAATGAGCACCCTTAACTAAAGAGTCATAGATATTAGATAAACCTGCCTTCGGATTTGGTAAAAACATTAATCCCCATCTACATAACGCTGCATCAAATGTTGAAGATGGTAAATCAATTGTTTCCACGTCACCTTCTTTGAATTCAACAACGTCTTGTAGACCTGAAGTTCGAGCTCTTTCCTTTGCAAAGGATAACATCTGTGACGAAATATCTAAAGCTATTACCTTCCCAGTCTTACCTACTTGCTTTGCCGCAGTAAGAGCAGGTTCTCCGAGACCTGTCGCAATATCCAGAACATTAGAACCTTGTTTTATCTGTGCAAGTTCCACTAAGCGTTTACTGACTTTTTCTGTGGCTGTTTCGATTGTCTTCCACCACTTTTGCCAACCAGCAGCAGCATTATCATAACCTTGTCGCACTTCGTCCTTCCATCGTTTTGAATCAATAGTCAAGTTATTTTCTTTTCAAATGAATCAAGACATTCGTAATAATTAAACAAGACATAACAACAAACTCGTCTACTGAAACCTCTTTGGACAACTGGGTAAATGAGTAAGCTGATAGGATGTTTGACGGTCAAGATAGGTAGTGTCCGTCTCCTACTACACAAAGCTTCAGCAACCAGAGAAAGAGCTGCAAATGGCCAGCTGTCTCCTACTCACCGGAGCTCCAGCAACCAGAGAAAGAGCTGCAAATGGCCAGCTACTGAAAATTAATCAACAATTATAATATTCTCTCTAAGGCCTCTAGAAAAATATTCCAAATTCAGTTTGTACTAGTTTGTAGTAAGAAATAGCTGCTAGTAGTAGCATGTACTGCAGATTGTAGTAATATCCTTACTACAAAGCTAGAATAGAAAGAGCTATCAATGAGTTCGTATCATTACATTTAATGGTAAACCCATTTTATCAAACTCCAGCAGAAAAGGAAGAATGTGTTCTTGAAATGCTTGGACGTGGTTACGGTTGGAATCAAACTATGAAAGAATGCCATGTATCGCCCAATACAATCTCCAGTATTAAGAAGAAATTTTCTGGTTCTGCAAATGATGAAGCTTCGAAAAGTACGAGCCAAATAAGTAAAGAAACTCAGGCCTTAAAGTTGTTTAAGGAAGGCTGGAAACCTCTGGATATAGCAATAGAATTAGACCTAGAACCTGATACCGTATTTCAAATACAAAAAAAGTTTTACCAGTTAATTGGATTAGATGAGTTTAACCAAGCATACCATCAGATAAATGGCAATTTAGGTCCATTCTTGCAGATTATAGATTCAATGAATCGCTTTGGGATGAATTTAGGACAAATTTTAGACGCAGCAAAATATGGAAACGCGTTACCACACCTCCAGAATCATTACATTATACTAAGTAACAGGATTCGTCATTTGGAATCTTACGGATATAACCTACATTCACAGCTGAATTTGATGGCAAATCAGATAGAGGACTATAAATCCTCAATCGAATGTTACAGTAATGAATCTGAAAAGAAGAGAATTGAAATATCGGTATTGGATTACCAAATAAAAAATATGCAAAATTTCATCCAAAATTTTGATAACCAAGAAGGATATCAAAGGATAAAAAAAGAATCTACAGAGGAGACAAAATCAATAATAAAAAACAATCCTCTGCTGATGGCTGTTACTGTTTCCTCTACTGTAGAAGCGATAAGAAGATACCCAAATAATCAACAGTTGTTCTACGATTTATCGACACGTCAGGGTTATTCAGCTTTAAGTCAGGGAATTTGGATGCGGTCCCATACAACTCAATTATTGCAATTAAGTGAACAGGTGCAGACTGAAATAGCAGAACAAATAACAAAGATGGTGGTAAGTAAAATACAGGAAAATGATTCAAACAACGGCGGGATATTGGTTGTCTCCCACCGTCAAACCCCACCGGCGATGACGTACGAAAGGCAATCAATCTCTCGCCAACAAAATATAAAATAATTTAAAACTGGTGGGACAACTGACAAGACCCATTATCAATGATTATCCCACCAGTTTGAGAGTGTTAACTAATAGTAAACAAAATATAAAATAATTTAATGGCGGGACCAATGCAGACTTAGGGAAAGTACGGGCCCGCCAAAGGCTTGAAGATTCTTGGACAGATAATTTTATGCAATAGACTATAAATAATTTTAGTAGGCACTGGTGGGACATTGCTTGTTTCGCGCTGGCAAGCCCCATCAGCGATGTCGTACTAATGCAATCTATTTCTTGCCAACAAAGTATAAGTAATTTAAAACTGGTGCGGGTGAGATGATTAGAACACAAGATTACCCATCAGTTTCCCCAAACATGTTTGGAACGGTAAGTTAAAATAATTCTGGTCTACCGGTGGGACCAAAAAGTAGGCGGGCAGTCCCACCCGGCTCCCAAGATTCATCTTATGAAGAGTTGAGAAGAATTCAAGTTACTGCTATTAGAATATGACTTACCTAAGTTATTGAAGATGTAAGGCTGATTAGGACCAAATTATTAAAACTGGTGGATTCCCATCCGCGATGGTGTCAAGTCGGAATCCACCAGGTGAATTCTCTTATTGAGTAATGCTGGTATGCTTACCTGTTATAAAAACTTAAAGACATGATAGGCGGGCAAAGTAGTTTTCATGAACAGCATGAATTAGTAAACGTAATTAAATTCACCATTGTGAGTTAGGTGTTTTCAAAATTAAATACATCTGGCAGAGGGCAGGACAAATAATGAATTAAGACCGTTTGTGTTTCAGTTCGTTTATTCCTTACACTGCCAGAAGAATCCAATTTCCTGCAACTTTTTTTATCTTTCCTGCGGCTTCCAATTCTGTCACGATGGCATCGGTCTCGTCATTTGGCAAGCTCAATTCTTTGCCAATTTCATATCGCGCAACAGGAGTTATTTTACCCTTTGACATATCATACAATTTTCTCAGAAACAGGTCACGAACATCAGAAACGGACATTCTAGTTTCTGGTTCTTAGACTTACTACATTTAAGGTTTCATTTCCATACTTTCCATTCAGATAAGATGATTTTGATTATCACTGTGGTCGGTCGGTGACATCGGCCTTACCATTGGTATACAGCGCTACGTCCTTTGTTACAAAAAATACTTAGTCCAAGTTAATAATAAGCAACTGAGTGAGAGGAATTTATAGTTTGAATGAACAATCAACAACCAATTTCCCACCAGTTATCTTGTCGATGATAACACCGTGCACTACATATTCTAAATCGGCTTACATAGAAGAATCAACTCGTTTTATTCAGTTGGACATAAGCCTGTCTCTCTGTATTAAGGAGTCTGGCTCTTTGACTTTCTGCATAAATTCTGCTCTATATTTAGAGACTATTTCCTTATCAAGTTCATTGTCTGTGCCACTTAACCACACACCACTTTTCTCGTGATAGAATTTACAGGAATCCGAAATGTATTGCTTAACTTCTGGACTCATCAAATCAATTAAATTAAATTTTATTTCTGGTGGACCAAACAAAGTTTGTTAAAGAAAAGTAGACATAGTTGCATCATAACAACTTAGATACGTTCTCGCTGCATTTTCATTTTCTTCTGAGTTATTGTTATTAGTTTGTCCATGGCCGCCGTGGATTAAAACAAGGCCAACAATCAAAGTAGCAGCTATCAAGCCTAAAGACAACAAAGTCCATTTCTGGAAATCGTACTCAAAGCAGAAGCTCATTTCGAATTCCTTTTTATTCTCGCTTCTCGACCGCTTTTTCTAAAAATCCAAATACTGATAAACCCAACAATTATGACAGCAACACCCACCAATGCAGTATCTGGAGATGGAGCTGTAAGAAGAATTGCAATTCCTATTATTATCGTTATTATGCTAGAGGAATAAGCGACGCCTATTAAGAATCCCATTTAATTACTATCTCTAAGAACCTTGGCTTTAATCAAACTTCCCAAGGAATGCCTTTATGCCTCCATTTAACTCAAATACTATTTGAGCATCCCTTCAACTTTAGTTTTCTCAGTTAGTAACCTATGTAACTCTCGATTCTTGTTCTCCAGAGTGTCCAGTCTCATAGGCAACGTTTGTTTTTTGATTGCGGTATAAAGCGAGTTTTTAATCCTGTAGTCAAAATTCGAGTCCAAATGTCGTAATTCATTACATTTCGTTAGCCACTCTCTTATGATTGAAAAGGCATCATCATATGATATCTTTCTAATATTAATAAGATACGGAGTCAATATTAGTCCAATAGCATTCTTTCTATAATCTTCTATAGGCGTTTGCAATAATGTTTCTATCCAGTGTATTGAATTACTTTGTTGTGCAGCATTTCCAAATCGTTTTTCAATTCTTTTCTTTAATTTCATTTCTTTTATCTTTTGGTCTACCAAGTACGCATGGAATGAACCAAGAAGCAGGCTAATTGGAGGTCTGTAGCCATCCCATTTTTGGTATATTTTTACTTCGTTTTTGTCTGAAGAGCATTTGGAATTGTATGACCCTGGTATCCTAATCATGCATGACTTAAAAGACGGATTATGTGAAGGGTCTGATTTTCCGCTTGTTAACTTATTTTCGGCAAATCTAAGAAATTTTAAAGATGGATTTTCAAATTCCTCAAATGGCGTAAACTCTTCCAAGATTATTGCATCAATTGGTTGATATATATGGTAACCGTTACCTGTCCATACCACTGTAGGCGTGCCATTAATTTTAATTCTAATAATCCGTAATGTTGTTTGTAATGCCCTATCAAGAGCTACCAAATTTCTAAATGTAGAAAGGTCTAAATCTGCAAATATGAAGTTGGGCGGATATCTCTGAATTCCCTTGTATTCGGTATAAGAAGGGTAGGCATTAACCCTGCAATCAAAAAGGTCGGATTCTTCATATGCTTTAATCATTTCTTCCTTCGAAAAGATTTCAAATTGTTTTCCTTGACTTTTGTGAGTAGAAATAGTTCTCGGAAATATTGGTTCTGTAAAGTGATTTAGAATGAACTCTATGCCATCCGAAGGTGAATTGATTTTTTGTATTTCTTTTTCTTTTGTCAGCACTTTATTATTAGTACCTCCACCAATTTGTCATTTTTTGTGCTCTTGTTAACATAATATTTGATATAGGGCACAATTATTAGGTGGAACTTCCGAATTATAATGCCAGTCAAAAAATACATAATTTGAGGGATTGAGCTCTTTCCCGCAATTTTTTACATATTTTTTCTAGGATTCTGTATTTTGTTTAAACATTTGGAATATAGAAGTATGGAATTTGGAAAAATCGGGCTTTCTAAAATACAGAACCAGAGAATAGGTATACTCATATTCTGATACAAATTGCTTAATGGTCTGCCTATTTCCACTGGGACCATAGAAAGCCATGTCTTCTACCTTGATTCTATCATCATTTTCATTATTGTATTCATCATTTCCACTCCCATGGCCTAACCGAATCCCGTATTTTAGAAAGCTCAAAATCTCTAGAATTAACCAATTTTCTGGTACACTACTACAATTTCTAGGTAGTATTATTACTGAAGGTTGTAATAAATTGTGGGCTTTGGTTGATTCCCGCAATTTCTTTATTTTTTTCTGGGTCCAGTTCCGGCTCTAAGAGGGGACGATATATTTTTCGGCGTTTGTCAATTGCAGAGTCTTCCTCCTCCACATAGCCATTATTCATAAGTTCGTAAAGTAATGACTTGCGTATGGCGTCGGAGTTCATGCTCCTCCCTGTCCTCAGTTTATGCGCCTCTGACATTTCCTTTGTCGTAAGCCCATCCTCGTTTAACTTCTCTGTTTTATACAGACGATACAAATCATATTTGAAGAAATCCATCTTGTTGGTAGGAATGCCCGCATAGTTTTGTGTTATTGAAAGGGCCTCATTCAAGTCCTCTAATGTTGCCACGGTCATCGTAATGTGGTTCTTTGTTATTGTCAGCTTGGGCCTCAAATCTGCCTTTACTAGCGGGATAACATTGAGGAATGAAAATATTCTCTTTGCGGCTCTTGAATCGGTTCCCTTCTCAGCTTTAAGGGCCTCTCCCAAATACTCACCGTAAGGTATCCAAAGTTCGTGATTATTAGTTTGTAATTGGCGTATGAGATGGCGTACACATTTTTTTGCCAGCTCGATTTCAGAATCAGATATTATCACGTGCTGCTTTATGAATGAAGGGAGGCTTTTTGTCTGTGCTGTCAGTGAATTTGATTCCTCATATTTTTTTTGTATCATGTTTGGCGACGTTATTAAGAACCTGCTTACAATTTCAGGCCATGTCGGCCAATTAGACTCGTCTTTAGCGCTGCAGAATATACACGCTGGCCATCCTCTTACGACTACCTTCTTGGTAACAATACCTTCTATTGGATTTGTTTCAACAAATGGGTATTCTATTTCCTCTTTATCATGTGACAAGAAGGGTTTTAGCAAATCCCAGAGTTCAGGCTTAGGCGGCTCTAAAAATACGATTACCTTACCTTTTAGGTTAATAACAGTTCTTACGTCTTCAAGCAACGCGTCCAATTCATCTTCAAGCTGTGCCAACTTTTGTTCATCTGCTTCAACTTCATTAGTTTTACCTTTGCCTTTGCCTTTGTTTTTCAGTTTACGAATTTCTTTTCGCAGTTGTCTGAGTTTGTCGCTTACTCGTTGATTATTGCTGTCCACGAGTATTCCTCTCTGTCTTACAAGTGTCATCGTAGACATTTTGCCAATGTATTGGATATCCTCTGCAGGAAAGAACTCTAGTGTCTTTATGACTGGCCAGGTCTTGCCCTCACTGGTAGGTGCATGGATTCCTAAATTCAGAGGTTCGGCAGTGTCCTTACTCATTGCGGTATAGAAAATCTGCCTCACAAGTGAATTCTCCTGCTTGATTGTTCGCCTGGCCATGTTTATTACAAATTCTGCATAATCCTTATCTGGAATCTCATTCAAGGGTTCTTTGTCAATAAAAGGACCTGGAACTGAGCCTACCTTCTTTGATGTTGGTAATGCCTCTTCCATCGTCGTTGTTGTTCTTATCGCCGCTGTTATCCTATCTTCGCCGTCACCATCACCGTAACCATAATCGTTACCATTCTTAGCAAATTCATACATATAGGGAGCCAGACCATCTGATAGTATCAGCAATACATTTTCCATAGTAGTTTTACTATCGACCGCGTCGTTCATCACCAAATAGTAATTTTCCCCTGTTTTGCTCATACTTTTCAAGTCCACATCTACTTCAATCGGTTTATTATCATGCCAAATCAAAACCTTCTTTAAATCTGGAAAATACACTATTTTTTGAATATTTTTGCCCCTAACTGCTTCGTTTAAAGGGAATTCGATTTCATTCATTATTTTAACTCCTCATTTTGATTCAAAAAATCTGTTAAACAACCTTTGAAATTGTCCATTTTATATTTACAGGTCTCATATTCAGTATCAATCAAATCAAACCAGTTTTCAGAAATAACAGATATTACAGATTGTTTAGTTAATTTAATTTCAGAAACTTTTATTTCTCTTGAACGGTATAATAGTTCAGTCATCTTCTCTCGATTCCGCCTGAGTAGTATGACTTATCGCAACAGGTGTTGGTCCTCTAAACCCATCTGTTGCTTCTCTTCTTTTATGACAGTCACACTTACAAAAGATTTGAAAATCAAATCCTGTCCATGAACTTTGGCATTGTTTGTGTTTATTATCTCTACAATATTTGTTAAGAAAAAATATTTCATTCAAAATCTATTACTCCATTCTTCACCGCATCTATTGTATCTAAGAGCCTAAGGATTAGTTTTGTATAGGACTCACCGAAATTTCCTTTGCTCTTAAGTTTTTTGTACGCTTCATCACCTATGCTTAGGGTATGACGTCTATTCATCGCCCATAGTGAATACGTATATTTAAAAGGAATTACTCCATGAAAATTGGGCATATTGCGGAACAATTGGCGTTTAACAAAACATGACCAGCAACTACTAGGTCTAATCCTTGTTAAGCTCGGTGCGAAGTTGGATACTCTTAACAAAAAGTACTCAGACGCAAAAAAATACTCGAAGATAGCCCTAAGGCGAATACAGACAAAGAAAGGGTCAATCTTTATCTCACTGCTTTTCATGGATTTTGAACCTACAAAACAATATAGTCAAGATGAACTAGGAAGAAAAATCGCGGAAAATCTTGCATTTGACATAGATATGGATAAAGGTGATATGGTCTCAGATTTTGAAAGAGTATTTGCTCAAATTCCAAGTTCCAATAGACTAAGTGAGGTACTCAAATCATTAAAAGACAACAACTTTCTTTCTCGTACCAAAGGCAAGAAAGAAGTTAAAGATAAGG
>VBPR01000090.1:0-4022 GCA_005877345.1 Nitrososphaerota archaeon | reverse complement strand
CAAAAAAACGTGGTCCAGATTCAGTTTACGAATTATCTCCTAAAGCACTGCGGATAAAGAGCCTTCTTGAAAAACCAGAAGTAGTTAACATTCTGATAAATGGTTTGACTGAGTCCGGTCTGCTCCTGACGTTCCTAAAACTGGTTTCGAAGTGTTCATTATATATGATAAAGGATGGTAATGAAAAATTGGTTTCAAAAAGTTTCTGTATGTTTAGCGCAAATAAGTCGGAAGAAATTCCGTTGGCAATTCAGCAGATTCAACTGCTTAAAGAAAGACTAAAATCCTTTGACGATAAAGAGATGGATAAAAAAGCTGAGGAAGTCGTTATGTACCTGCTCCCCAACATGACCGACTATATTATCCGAATGGCATTGCTATATGGTGTGTCAGAGCTTAATTGACGCTCAAATGTGATGCTTTTGATTATGTTCCTTCACTTGCCCAGAGTCGATTAGAGACTGTATAAATTGCTCGAATTTTTCCTGTTTTTTTATTAGCTCTTTAATCTGCTTGTCTTTTTCCTCAAGTTTTAATTCAATATTTTTACCAGTCGCTTCTAGCTCAGAGTAGTCGAGAAATGTAAGATATTTCATACATTTTTGTGCATATATTTGTCTCTTTTGTGGCTCTTTCATGGTCCAATATGGGCTTTTCACATGGCCTAAAAACCATTCAGAATAGTCTTTTGATACCTGGTCACTTATTACGGTCATCACAAAGCGTCTAAAAGAATGTAGTGTCACCCTTCTACGTAACATATCTTCCTTTCTTTCGTCCATTTTGACTGTCTTTAGAATGCTATTAAACTCCATTCTAATTTTTTGGTAAATTGATTGTGGAGCAGTTTGAAATGCTTGTGCTTCTTCTCTGTCCTTTCCGAATTTTGTCTTACTAAATATCAGGTCATTGTCTGATTTTAAAGGCGTTAATCGTTGTCGTTTCCTGTCACGGTACTTCCAATCTATCCACTCTTTTAGAGATTCTGTTGCTTCGTTTGAAATATAAACATCTCTTCCGACTCGAGTCTTTGCATACTCTTTCCTAATGTGGACTTTCGTGGGCACGACTGAAAAATCGGTATCTTTGATTCTCAATGAAGCAGCCTCCATGCCTCTCATTGCTCCGCTAGCCAATACGAGCAGGAACGGTTTGAGCCTACGATTGTTACATGATAATAATATTTTCCGAATATCTGAGGCGTCTAGTGGTTCTTCGTCTTCTCTATGATTCTTTGGCAAGCGAACCTTTTTCTTGAATTTTGAAGATACAATGTCTATATCATAATAGGCAAAGTATGATTTTACCGCAGTAACGTAAATAGAAATACTGTTTGGTGAAAGATTTTCATTCAACAGAAAAGACACAAAGTTATCTAGTAATGTATAGACATTGATTTCGTTTGATATCAATCTTTGAATTATTGTTTCGAGTGTTGAGTCTTGACGAGGGAATTTATTGTTGAGAAATCTTTGAAACTGTGTCAATCCGATACCATAGGTTTTCTCAGACTGACGACTGTTCCTAGCAACTCCGTTAAGGAAGTCTCTAACTTTGTCCTGTGAACAAGTTTGTTGCAGTATGCTCATGTATTTCCCATTAAGAATAAGTGGCCTGGATTTATAAACTTAATATAACCATACTTTTTTGTTATAGTTATTTATCAATATCCGATTTGCTTACCCTCGAAAATAACTGATTCAAAAATTTTGTTTTCCGCTTAGAGTTTCAGATTTTATGATGATGTGATAGATTTGATATTTTTTTCACACGTTCTACTCCATTAATTCTTTCCATTACCTTTAACGTCTGTTCAGTAACAAGATGCGCCCACTTAATATTTTTCACCATTCTCCTCCGAATTTCGGTTCCTGAAAGTTCATTTCGATTTATTAGTTTTGGTTCTTTTACAGCGATATTTCTTTGACTAAAAAGGTAACCCGTGAATGCATTATTTGTAAACACAGCATCATATTGTGGTACTAAGATATCAACACTATGAGTCCATGTTGAATGGACATTTGTATCAGGAATCGGAATTATCAAGGTTTTTTTGCAATCTATTTTGGGATCAACATTCAGCGAATCTTTTATCATAGAAATTCTTTCTCCAGCGGTAAATGGATTATCGGGTTCATAACTTGTCTGTGAACTACCAATAACGACCACTACTTCGTCAACAGATGAGAAGGCAAATTTGATTGCTGCAATATGACCCAAATGGAAGGGTTGAAATCTGCCTATGAACAAGCCCCTTGTCAAATTGTTATAGAATATGACAGGAATGATTTAAATTTTGAACAAAGTGACTCAATATTTATATTATGTTTGAAAAACAAAGAAATTGTGGCTTTTTTAGAGGTACATAATCTGTCGGCTAACATAAATGGTAAAGAGATACTTAATGATCTTTGCATTGGAATGGACAGAGGTCAGGTTCATGCTATAATGGGTCCAAACGGCTCTGGTAAAAGCACTTTAGCAAATGTAATAATGGGTCATCCAAAGTATTCTGTTACATCAGGAAGTATTTTGGTTGACGGTGAGAATATAATTGAATTGAGTACGGAGGAGAGAGCTAAAAGGGGCCTATTCTTAGGTTTTCAATATCCCACAGAAATTCCAGGAGTCGGATATAGTCATTTTTTGAGGAACGCATACAATATACTGAATAAAAGTCTAAGTGGAAAACAGGAAAATAGAGAGGTATTTTTGACCGTAAAGGAATTTCATGAGTATCTGAAAAAGAATCTAGATAATGTTGGTCTACAAACAACATTTTTAAGTAGATATTTGAATGAAGGCTTTTCTGGAGGAGAGAAAAAAAGATCTGAAGTTATGCAGATGCTTGTACTGAAACCAATAATTGCAATACTTGACGAACCAGATTCTGGATTGGATATTGATGCAATACAAGCAGTCGCAGAGGCCATAAACATACTAATATCAACTGGTGCAGGAATATTGATTATCACACACTATGCAAGAATATTAAGGTACTTGTCAAAACTTGATAAGGTTCACGTCATGTCAAAAGGACAGATTATAAAATCTGGAGGAAAGGAGCTATCCGAAGAACTTGAAGTTAAAGGATACGGTTGGATAGGCTTGTCTGACGACAGTAGCAACCAACAAAGTTCAAAGTTATAGACTGGGCTCGTTTGCTGTTTGAGATTTAATTTTCATGACGTAGGGTCTTGATAATATTGGCGCCATGATTGTTGTAATCCAGCCAATTGTTACTGTAATGGAGAATATAGTCGAATCAATAATACCGGTAGAAAACCCTATAGATGCTATGACTAATTCAACCATTCCTCTTCCGTTCATAATAAAAGCAATGGCTAAACTTTCGTCCTTTGAGAATTTAATTAACCTTGAACCAATATAACCTCCACCTACTTTAGTGAGAACGGCTACAATTCCAAGAATAATGAAAAACGGAAGGTTGTGGACGATCGAATCCATATTGATATTGATGCCTATTACGGCAAAGAATATGGGCGCGAAAAATCCGAATGTTATTGCAGAGATTATTCCGTAAACTCTTTCAAAATTTTCTTTCCTTATAATTTCCTTGTATACTATCAGTCCTGAAAAAAAAGTACCTATTATAAAATGTAAACCAATTACTACCTGGGCGATAACAGATACCAGGATAGTGGAAATTAATAATATGCCAAAGGCTGCTTCCTTGGTTTGCAGTTTTTCAAAAAAGTAAGCACCCCGACGTTGAAACCAGACTCTTGCTTTTCTAAATAATATATCGACAAGAAATATTGCACCGATAAATAACGAAATCTTAATTATAGTGTTTATGGTCTGCTCCATAATATTCACAGGTACACCATTGGTTGCATGTAGGGATAATACAATTGATAAGAGTACAAGTGAAAAAATATCGTTGATTACAGCTGCAGTAATAATAGTATTACCTAGCTTAGTTTCCAATAGTCCGAATTGCATTAGAACAATTGTGGTAACTGGGACAGCAGTTATTGATAATAACAATCCAACGAACA
>VBPR01000089.1 GCA_005877345.1 Nitrososphaerota archaeon | reverse complement strand
TCTTATTATTTATGCTTTATTAATGTCAGTTTCTGGATTAATATTCACATTTACTGACAATTATTTGATGTTAATATTAGCAGCGTTTATAGGAATTATTAACGTTACTGGATCAGAGACTGGTGCTTTCCTTACAATAGAACAGGCAATATTACCACAAACAATTAAAGATAAAAAAATGATGAATACAATATATGCACTATATAATATGGTAGGAACGTTTGCCATGTCTGCAGGCATCTTACTGTCTGGTTTACCATCTCTTTTACAATATCACTATTATGGATTAAGTCAAGTAGGATCAATGAAGATTCTATTTATCTTGTACAGCATGCTTGGCTTATTTATTATGATTATCTACTTCATGATCTCAAAAGATATTGAAATTAAAGTCAATACGAAGAGGACGGTTAAGCATATCCTATCTCCAAGATCAAAACAGATTGTTGCCAAGCTTTCCACATTATTTGCAATTGATTCATTTGCAGGAGGTTTTGTAATACAAAGTATTGTGTCTCTGTGGTTCTTTACAAGATTTGGAGTCGACCTTGCTGTTTTGTCTTATATTTTTTCAGCTGCGAATTGTTTAACTGCTTTATCTTATATTGCAGCTGCAAAGATTGCCGATAGAATAGGTCTTGTAAATACAATGGTATTTACACATATCCCGTCTAATATCTTGCTCATCTTGCTTGCTTTTGCACCCTCTTTACCACTGGCCATTATACTCTATTTAGTCAGAATGACTCTGTCGCAGATGGATGTTCCGACGAGACAATCGTACATTGTAGCCATTGTCAGTGAAGATGAGAGAACTGCTGCTTTGGGATTAACCAATGTTTCAAGAAATATTGCACAAACAGTATCTCCTTCGCTATTTGGATATATCTTTCAATCGACTTTATCATTTGCAGCACCATTTCTATTAAGTGGTGTCATAAAGATTATCTATGATTTGGCACTCTATTTTAATTTCAGAAATATTAAACCAAAAGATCAATAATAGACACACAAGATTAGCGTTACTAACACTTAATGGCTTGGTTAAGTGTTTCATGAATCTGTACTACGATAAAATTCTACAAACAGATTCACTAATAAACCCTTACGATACTGAAAGTTATACATGTCTGAAGATAAACTCTCCCAATTATCGAAATTCAAGTATATTAACATTGAAACATTTAGGAAAAATGGCACGGGAGTTAAAACTCCCATCTGGTTCATAGTTTACCAAGGTTTGATATTTTTTAGAACTGATGCTAAATCTGGCAAGGTTAAGCGAATTAGAAACAATCCACATGTGAGGATTGCCCCTTGTGATATTCGCGGAAATCTAAAGGGAAGCTGGTTTGATGGGAAAGTAAACTTTGCAGATTCGGCAGAATCGTCAATGGTATATTCTATGATTGACAAGAAATATGGGTTTGTAACAACATTGATTAGAATATTTAATAAGATTAGGCATACTAAGCCCGTCGTAATAGCTTTACTATTAGATTGAATTTGGAATCAAAATTCCTCATAATTTGATATTATTATTTGAATAGCAGAATTATATATTATTCCCAAATATCGATGTGAAAAGTTTACTTGAAATTGTATCGAAAATGCATATTGTAGCTGAGTAGGTCGGGAATTACTACCTTACTTAAATACAATATTATTGAATATAAAATATGGAAAAAATTGGGAAAGAGCGCGATATTATTGATAAATCCGACGAAACCAAGTATAGATCAATAAGACTTGTGGAAAAAAGTGATGAAACTCCAGAAGGTGATGGGTTTATCGTTCATAGATCCTTTCCTTCACAATCTATTCGGAATCTAGATCCTTTCTTACTTTTAGATGAGATGGGCCCGTTAGATTTGTTACCGCAAGAGGGGAGAGGATTCCCAGACCATCCTCATAGAGGCTTTGTAACTGTTACATACATGCTTGAAGGAAAATTCGAACACAAAGATTCTCAGGGAAATTCTGGCAAGCTTGGACCTGGTGATGTTCAGTGGATGACAGCAGGATCTGGTTTAGTTCATTCAGAGATGCCAGAAAAAGAGTTTGCTAAAAGTGGAGGTAGGTTGCATGGATTTCAACTGTGGATAAATCTTCGCAAAACTGATAAATGGATCAAACCAGATTACCAGGATGTTTCTTCCACAAAAATTCCTATAGTCACGACGCCTAATGGTAAAGCATCGATTAAAGTTATTGCAGGAAATTACCTTGATACAAAGGCTGTAATCAGAACGTTGACTCCTATTTTGTATTTGCACTTTACGCTGCAAGCAGGTGCGGAAGTAATTCAACCCGTTCCCAAAAATTATAATGCGTTTGCGTATGTTATTAGTGGTAAAGGTCTTTTTGGAAAAAACAAAATAACGGTGGGAGAAAAGAACTTGATTGTGTTCAAAAATGACGGTGAATATCTTTCTATTAGTGAATCTGAGAATGCAAGATCTCCTTTGAATGTATTGCTTGTTGCAGGAATGCCTCTGAATGAACCAATAGTACAGTACGGACCATTTGTTATGAATACTAAGGAGGAGATTGATAAAACTTTAGAGGATTATCGGAATGGCAGAATAGGAAAGATTGAATTCTAAAACGATTAGTAGTATTTCTATTTTGTTTTATTGTATTGTATTCTGTTTTACCTACCTGTTTTAATTATATTATATACTGTTTGTAACCCTCCCCGCCTCATAGAATCTCTTCTTATTATATAGTTCAGAATTGGTAAGAAGAGATCATGCCTCATCTAACTGTACATCAACGTATAAAAAAATCTAGAATAGAGAATTACAACAAGCTAATTTTATGCTGCAGTACTCTAGTTGATAAATTTGTATCTAAACTCATTATAACAAAATGATATCTGGTTGGTTATTTGATGCATATGCTTTAAATGGTAGCATGATTTTCTGGATAAAAAAAGCTGATTCTACAATGATAAGAATGGTGGACAAGAGTTGGAATCATAAAATCTATGTTGCTTCTGAAAAGTCTTTATTAAAATCTATCATAGAGAATAAAGAAATACTTTCCATGATAAAAGAACATAATTTTCTTTCTAAATTTGAATTGATAGCAGATATGAAGAGATCTCAAGTTCTTGAACTGGAGTTAAAAGATTCTACTTACTCATTAAAATTAGCAGAAAAAATTGAGAGAATGGGAAGATTTGGACAATTTAGAATATACAATGTAGGCATTCTACCAGAACAATCCTATTTTTATGAACACAATATTTTTCCACTCATGAAGTGTAAAATTCATGTATCTAATTCAAAACTTAATTGGGACGACAAAGAGGATAATGTGTGGTCTACAGAATATGAGTTACCATTATTTAATAACATACATGTAAAAGTATATCCAAAAGTAAAGGAAGGAAAGATACCTAGAGTTACAGATTCAATAGCATCGGTATCTATACAAGACTGTGACAGAATTAAAGATACTATTCATATTCAGGGTACTGAAATAGATATTTTATATCAACTTGTTAAAGAAATAGAAAAAATTAATCCCGATTTTATTCTTACAGAAGATGGTGATTCATTTACATTTCCTTATCTAACGTACAGATCGGAAATCAATCAAGTAGATTTAATCCTAGATAGAGAAGGTGTACCTTTATACAGACCTAAGAGAGAGGGAATATCATATTTCTCTTATGGTAAGATATATTTCAAACCATTAGCTACAAAGCTATTTGGAAGGGTACACATTGACACAGACAATTCCTTTGTTCTAAATGAATCTGGTCTTCAAGGATTGTATGAACTTGCTAGGATTTGTAGGTTACCATTGCATATGGCGTCCAGGGCCTCTATTGGGAAGTGTATGAGCAGTCTACAATTCTATAATGCTATGAGAAACGATATACTTATTCCATGGAAGCCCACGCAAGCAGAATATCCAAAGTCGCTTGGAGATCTTTTAGTTGCTGATCGCGGCGGTTTGATATTTGAGCCAATTGTGGGTGTGCATGAAAAAGTTGCTGAACTTGATTTTGTTTCTCTCTATCCTAATATAATGTTTAAAAAAAATATATCAGCTGAGACTGTAATTTGTAACTGTTGTTCTCATTCCAAGTTACGCGTTCCAGAATTACTAAATTATTATATATGTGAAAAAAGAAGAGGGATAGTTCCTATATCACTAGAAATATTACTAAAGAAGAGAGCAATCTATAAAGACAAGAGAAACTCAATCACAGATCCCAAATTAAAAAAGATTTATGATGCAAGGCAAACTGCTCTAAAATGGGTTTTAGTTACAAGTTTTGGTTATCTAGGTTTTAATAATGCCAAATTTGGTAGAATAGATGCACATATTGCAGTATGTGCTTTTGATAGACAGATTTTATTACAAACAATAAGGATAGCAGAATTACATGGATTTAAAATCCTCCACGCCATAGTTGATTCCATTTGGATACAAAAGAAAGATGTTATAAACAATGAGTATAAGGATTTAAAAACTGAAATAGAAAACAAAACTGGATTTCCAATTTCATTTGAAGGTATATACAAGTGGATTGTATTTGTTCCTTCAAAGAATAATGCTATACAGCCAGTTTCTAATCGCTACTTTGGCGTCTTTGAAGATGGAACTGTAAAAATGAGGGGAATAGAAGCAAGAAGACATGACACTGCTGAATTCTTTTCAAACGTTCAGCAAGATATTTTGAACATAATGTCAGAAGCTAACTCGGTCAAAGAAGTTAGAGATTTGATGCCAAAAGTCAGGGATATTTTTCAAATGCATCTGGAGCTTTTGAAATATAGGAAGATTTCCATAAATGATTTGGTTCTAACAAAGAGGGTATCGAAAAATGTAGACGAGTATGAAAATAGGAATACGGTTGAACTGGATGCATTACTGCAATTAAAGAATGCAGGTAAATCGCCTAAAGCAGGACAAATATTGAAATATGTAATAACGGATTATTATCGAAAAAATTCAAGAAAAAGAAGTATTCCGGTTGAATTAGTAAATTCAAAGACGGTGTACGATGCAAAAAGGTATTCTGAATTATTAGTAGAAACATGTAATTCTGTTACAGAACCCTTTGGACTAAAGTTGACAAATGAGTAATTAACACCAGGTATCAAATTCATTATTTTTGACATCAATATTATCTAGAACCAACTGGTTTGATTTATAATAATCATTAATTTTTGCCTTTATTTCTCTTTATCCGTCATAGACTTTCTCCAAGCGATTCTCTAATTTAATACCATCATACGATGACAATTAAAAATATATTACATAAAATTGCACACTATTTTGCTATCAATAACTATTTTTTTATTATCTGTTAATTTTATTTTGTTCTTCTCTTGGCCCAATTCAGTTTCATTTCGTTTAGAAGCTCAAAATTTTCATAAATAAATGGTCTAGTTTCCCTCATTCCTTCTATTATTGATTTTGCCTTCTGCCAGAAGGGACCAGGATTAAAAACATCAAAGTATAGGTTAGTATCAATCAGTCGCCTTTTTACTAAAGTACCTGAAAGCTCAAAAAAACCACAAACCCGAATAAAATGGCATCTTTCTTGAGATGTACCATGATATTTTTGTTTATATTCTTCATAGCCTTTTGCATTCAAATCTTCAAGGAACCAGAGAATAGATTCTCTATTTCGATCATATATGTCGTAGAGTGAAAACAGTACATCTACGTCTTTATTTACCAATAAATATTATTTATCTAATCTGTACAATATTAGATTTTCTAACTACAAGGCCCGAGAAAATCCATTAATTAAACAGGACAGGACTGGATTTATTAGACTGATTAGTCACTAATTGAGTAAAAATATAAAAAATTTTTAACTAGGTTAATTGCCTAGTTGCCTTGGTTGCTGTTATTGTTGTCAGTCGAGTTGCTAGAAGACTTTGACCCTCCAGACGATCCGCTGGACGATTTCGGCATGAAGTCCTTTAACGACTGGCACGATTGTTTTCCTTCTTTCATGGATGAACAAAGTTGTACATCCTGCATTTTGGTATTATTTGGAACCATTGCTGTTACTGGTACTTTCGTGGGGCTTTCGCCTTCACCCTGTTGAATTGTTACATCCACTGTAATACTCTTATTCTCTTGCCCTTCCTTTGCTTTCTCTCCACCCTTTGCCTTTAGAGTGAAATTCAATGGGACCTCAATCTGTGATTGTGACTCAGACGATGACTGGTTTCCTGCATGCGACTCAAACTGTGCTAAACTCATCATTGGATACGCGATAACCAATGAAAGAGCAAACGTTGCTACCAGAATTAATGTTTTCATTTTCATTAAATCCATCTAGGACTTTAAACTTTATAATGATTAAGCGAAATGCACCTAGGTTTACTTGGAATAAAGACGCTTGATGGTTCGATTAACCAACCAGCGGGTCCAATTGTGACGCACCAGAATGAAAACGCAGTATGGTTTTTGTGGCGGTTGCAACATAATAATTCAACAAATTACAAAATAGTTTAATAAATGGAGGGAGGTGAGTGAAACCCAAGTGAACTAACTTGTGCACGTATAAAAACTATTTAAAATATAAAATTCATAATAATATAATGGAGAGTATGAAATGTGACCATTGTAAGAAAAATATCCATTCTCTAAATCAATTTCTAGATAGTTTCGTATGTAATGATTGCTATCATAAACTAATTTCTAAAGTATACTATCCAAATGCTATGGAAGCATAAATGACTATTAGGTTTTGCAATTTTTGTAAATTCTACGAGTTTTACTCATGCCTATTTAATTAACATCTAATTGATCTCTTACTCTTTGGTACAGTCTATTCATTGTGATGGGTTTTTCAATAGTTGAGTTTATCACTCCCTCTTTCATATATTGCTGGTACAATTCCTCTTCCTCAAAATTATAAGCACTCATCAATATCGTTCTTATTTTAGGATTCGAAGTCTTTACTTTTTTCAGTAATTCTAAGCCGTTAAGACCTGGCATTCTTAGATCAGAAATAACTAAAGCATAGTCCTCTTTGCTCTCTGTAAAGTGTTCAAATGCCTTGATGGGATCGATGAAGGAGACAACTGAAACTCCATCAATATTTTGGCGCAAAGCCTCGTGAAAGAAAGTAGCAGTGCCTATATCGTTATCTACTACACTAACAATTCTGTTGTTACTAGACATGCACTCTTAAATTATCTCTTGCAACGTTTTCGAATGTATTTGCGATATTAGCATTTAACCGTGAAAATTCTTTTGCATTATCTCTTGCATGTTGTACTGATGTTTTCACCGCTTCCATAGTTGCAATATGTCATTGTTTGCTAATCTCGTTGCGACTATTGTACCGTCTGTAATATTGCTTACTGCTGTTGCATAATTTTCTGTGAATGTTTTTGGAGAACCCCAATATGACAAATATGAATTTTGTACATTTTCAATGTACGGAACCCATAGGGATTGCAGTGAATGGATAACCTCTTTTTGTGAATCTAGAAAACTATCTGCAATATCTTTTGATGCTTGAATGGTCTCTTCTTGATATTCGTTAACGGCTTTTGTAAACCGTGGAATTTCCTTTAATGCCTCATCTGTTGACTTTTTAACTCTTGATTTTGTTTCGTCGAGAGCGATATTGATTGTTTCTATATTTTTTACTTCTTTATTTGATGCCATGTTATTATATTATATTAGACACAATGGCATATATACGTTGGTAATAATTGGTATTTATTACCATTATAATCCCCCAGGCTTAAATTATTCCGCGAGTCCACGGCACTCACACTCATCAGTACTTATCCACCATCCTTGTCAGTAAAGTGGTGCGCCTTAAGTCATTTATTTCAAAATAATAAGACAGGCATAATTTTACACTAATACTCTCAAATATTTGACAATATGCATACGAATTAAGCGTGATTCTGTCTATAAAATAGACAATAAAATGGACTAAATTTAACCACCGTTTGGTTTTTATTTTCTTTTATGGTTAAAGTAGTATTTGATTCAGATCCATAGGTAGATAAAAAGTAATATTTTTACTTAGATTGGATATTGTATTAAGTTTGCGTTAATAAAAAATGGAATTATTTCACAGATAACTTAGGTAAGGCAACTTCTTATATTTAGTAGCATACGTCTCATCACTCTTTTAACACCATCATGCACGCCGGTGGGATTCTGTCTGCATTCGTGTCCAGTACCACCGGTGTCTAATGCATATTAAATATGTAGTCCAGTTGAAGTTAATGGAATCTCCATCCACGGCCTTGATACTCGTTGTCATAGGCGCATCGATTGGTCTCTTTGGAGTATCCTTGTTACGTATGGTAGATATTTTAAAGAAGCGGAAGGAAAATGTAACGAGTTTCCGAGCACACTCTTGAATGCAAGCCAGATGTTGTTCTTATGCTACGATTGCCTCACCCATTCAAAATTAAACTATATTGATGATGATAAGGATCAAAAAAATAATTGTGATGAGAGTGGAGGCGGAACCAACAACGCAGGCTGTACAACTGAGAAATCACTCGATATAGGTCAAATAACAATCGGTACCGGACATACAAGTCTTAACATAAAAATTGATAATCCCACTGACGAGGAACATCAATTAATAATTGAATCTGGATCTGAGGGTAAGACCTCTGAAATTGGACAAAGTGATGAGATAAAGGGGGAAAAATGTTGAATTCAAGTTCAAAACGGATCTAGTGGGCGAACTAGGTTATCACTGTAAGTATCATCCAGACATGATGAATGGAACAATCAATGTGTCCTAATAATACCTACTCTTTTTGTTTAGATAACACAAACCTAACCTTTGTTTAATCATCATAATTTATTGACCTGGATCTACCGTTGGAATTAAAATATGCATTAAATTATCAAAACACTGATGGGCCTAGAATGAAGACAGACCCACCAGGAAATAACTCATTGTTACGGGTTTATGTGAGAATATGCTCAACAGATTATATTATAGTTAAAAGAACTGGTATAGAACGAACTATAGGCTTGGCTCTTCGGTAAAGCCTGTCCTTTCATAAACGGAGACTATATCATTAAAGTTGTTCTGCGTCGCTGACATCGTTGGCTCCACAATTTAATTAATAGTATAACCATTTAGACATCAATTAATCTCATATTCGGAAGTTCGGATACGTGAATGTAAGAATAGTATATCACTATATCTCAACGAATCAATTAAGATATTCTTAATGTTACCTCCTAAGAATACAAATATTGTTACTGTAACCTCCTAAGATTACATATATTTTTATATTAACCAAATCTATAAGAAACTTATTAATTAAACAACTGATGGGAGAAGTTAATTGATTGAATGAACAAGACACAACCAATTTCCCACCAGTTGTGTGTTAGGCGCTGTACGCTTATTTTGACCAACTTATAATTCCTTTGGTAGAAAGTCATGAAAATTTTGAATAGTAGAAAGTGATAAGAATTTAGGAATAGGTAACGTTATCTTCTATCGAAACTCTAAATTGTTTTGTCAAATATCATTATTTCTCTTAATCGACGTCTTAAGAGCTCCGAGCGTTGTTTACTATTGATAACAAAACATGAAATAACTCAAACTCGCGGGATTCTGAGTAACCAAACCCTAATAGTTGTCCCACCAGTGGAGTTTTGATAGAATAGGAAAAGGTGCTATTAATCTGAATAGACAATTTATAGGAATAGAAATTGACTCTCTTCACTATTCAAAACGCACAAAATAGAGAAAAATTAACTAAAGATTCCTTATCAAACAATAAGTTATCTAGCGATAAGCAAACTAATTATATCAATAAGCAAATAAAGAGACTGAACAAGAAACAATCAAGCGCCCATCAGTTGCTTTGTGTTAGGTGTTGTTAATAATTAAGAACTGATGGGATGAGTTTTGATTGAATGAACAAGAACCAACCAATTTTCCACCAGTTGTTTGTGTTTAGATTGTAGTTAGGTGTGCTACATACTATAAAATGGCTTGCGTAGAATGTTATAAGAATATATGAATTAGTAACGTTATTCTGTATAAAACTCTGATTGTTTTACTAAATAATCATTGAATTTCTGTATGGTAGGAAATTTTATGTCTAGTAATAATAAAATGAATTGTCCTAAATGTAATCATGAGAATTCTACTGAAGACTTAGTTAAACAACTAGCAGAATGTCCTTGTGATTGTCATAATGAAACCCATTTATTCTAATATTTATGGTCTTGCTGTGTGAAACTTGAAATGATTAATATCGACCCGTGGGAGTTGGAACCAAACCAAGAGAATCCCACCGGCTATTTGAAAAATAGGTTTCTAGTCTAATCAAATAAGTGCTATTAAATATAAGAACCTGCCTTACCTAAGTTATTTCTGGAAAAAGTCTATCTTTCGTTACTACAGATCTGAAAGAATATCCAATCCAAAATCCTTAGTTCACTCTGCAATTTGTCGGCCTCAATTATAGAATCGGTTTGATTTATTATGTCAAAAACAACTTTGAATCAAAGTGTTCTATCAAGATAGAAACTAACTCTAAAGGTCATAATACTACTGTGCATGTGTATGAAGCAGTAACATTGCAAGAAATAGATGGTACTCTAGAAAAAGCCACGTATGCACACGCTGATTATTAAAGAAAGAATCACATTGTTCAAAGTGTGGCGAATGGCTAGAATGTCACTCGGAAGTTTGTGGAGAATGTGGAGAAATAAGTAAGTAAATGAAGAGCGATTTTTTAACGGATTTTTGGAAGGGCTTTATTGTTGCACTGGGTGTATCTGGTAGTATATTCCTATTCATAGAGTTAATGAGGAAATGATAGACTAAAAAAATTCAAAGATGATCCAGAATGATCCGCAGAATAAAGTAGGCGACTGTTACTAGAGCGAGAATCAGAATCAGATCCAGAACCTTTTTCAAGGTTAAGGGAAGAATGTGATACATAGATAGAAATTATATGATAGAATGGATACTTAAACACTTATTAAATAATATAAGGCAAGAAAATTGCTGATAAGAAAAGTTGACAACTATCCTAGCCTCATTGGAAAATTTATTTTTGGTTATAGAGTCTACAAAGCATGGATGGAAAGTTCAAGAACACTTAAAGCGGCAAAAGCCATCCAGCCTGGCATTCGATCCTGAACATCCTGAGAGAGCATATTGCGGTACTTTTGACAAT
>VBPR01000260.1:1781-4552 GCA_005877345.1 Nitrososphaerota archaeon | reverse complement strand
TTGGCACAATGACCACACATAAACCAACCTTCATTTATCCTAACATCCGGACCCGCGTTAAAGTCCAATATCAGGCCACATCTAGGACAATGCTTTGTCCGACCGTCTGTGTCCACCACCAACTGATCTTCTGGGCAAACATATCCACAAGATAAATGTTCAATTGTCTTTTTTTGTGAAATATTTGTGGATTTACAATGAGAGCACAAAAATCTTGAGGCTACATTTGGTGACGTACACTTGTCACAAATTATCACTTTCTCATAGAAATGTGAATCGAGCACCTTGTATTTTGTCAGGCGGTCTAGAAGACCTGGAATTTCATTTGGTTTTAGGTCCGTAACAGGCTCTATTTCATTATACCTGCAATAGTAGTGTAAATCAAATGAAGGAATCAATTCCTTTACGTCGTTTAAAAGAAGGTTAATGATTCTCTGGACATCAGGTTTACTATAAAGGCCTCTTTCTTCCTCTTCCGTAACTATCTGGTATGATGGATTAAGAGCATTTCTGATATAAAAGGGCTCTAAGGACCCTGGTCTTTCTACTCTGCTCTCTATTGATTTTAATTCTTTATTGCTGGTGTGTTCGGTTTTGCGTTTAAACACAAAATTCTTAGATTTATTCTCATATATGAAGTTTACAAGAACAGAGTCGGGAAAAAGTTGTGTAAATAGATCGAAATTCAAATATAGTTGTAAAGTTTAGAAAAAAGGCTCGCATCATTACTTCTATTTACCTATACAGGCACAATCTTTCGAGTTAATATTTTTAGAGTCATGTTTAAACTAGCATTTGTTGAAAAAATAAAAAATATTTTTTAGCAAGTCAAAATTTTAGCGTTCATTCAGCTCAACGTGTGCTTAGTATGGTATTATTGATAAATAATTGCCGACTGGTACCCACATTAGAACGACTGATCTCATTCTTTTGATTATCGAGTAATACATTGCTTTTAAAAGTGTTGTTCTTTGTCTCTTGATCTTGAATAAGGATTGCAGTATCAGATGTATTTACAATTCTATTTGAGTCTATTTCGTTAAAAGAAGCTCCTTCAAGTAGGTAGATGCCATAAATTGAATTGATAATGTTATTATCGTTTAATAGATTATGCGATGAATCATTAATCAATCTAATACCTACATTGCCTCGGGTTATTGTATTATTACTGATTTTATTGTTACTGGAAGAGTCGTACAGAGCAATTTGATCTCTATTATTTGTAAGTATATTATTTCTAATACTTGAATTTGATGCATTGTTGTACAAAATTATGCCTTCTTGAGTATTATTAAATATCCTGTTTGATTCAATTGTCAAGTTGTAACAATTCGTAGCACAGATAATACCATGTTTCCCATTGTTGTTTACTGTATTGTTCGTAATTGTTAAATTATGTGTTCCACTTTGCGGCACTATACCATGTTCCGTATTATTGTAAAATTCATTATTTTCTATCAATATATTATGAACTTTATTTTGAGAATAAAAACCAAAGTACATGTCATGTATTTTGTTATTGGTTATATCGCTTCCATCTCCTGTGTAGTAGGTAAGGCCAAACCCCTCTGGGTGATTATAACCTAGATATGCAATTTCAGAATTAGTAACGTTAATTCTCCCTACACCATTCTCTGCAACAATATAACTTCTTGGAATAGTTCCGTTTGCATCCTCTCTTAAATTGTCATTTTTCTTTGTATCCCAACCAGTAATCCTTACGGAATCTATAACTAGGTTACCATGAGCTTTTATACTATAATGATTGCCACCTGTGGAGTTGATTTTTAACCAATCAGTATCATCAGAACTAATATAGAAAGTTGATCTATTATTTATTTCGAGGTTTGCATTGAGTAACCATGATTTCGAAGGTTCTTTAATGAGGACCATAGATTTATTTAATCTGCTATATACATCTGAGAGATTTGAAGAGTCGCATGTGACTGATATAATTCGAGCCAATGAATCATAGTTTATACAGGAAAGCTTCTCTCCGCGTTTAATCGAAAATATTATGTAAAAGTCATCTTCGTACACTTTGTTATAAAACTGACCTAGAATATCTTGTCTGTTTATCCAATAATTCCCAACATATTTATTTTCCTCCTTTGGAATTTTTGTTAGTACAAGGTAGTCTGTGTATAACCAAGGGGTTTGAAACTCGGGTGAGCCTGAATCAGCATCTCTTATTACGCGAAACGATTTCATTGGCAGACCACTTTCAATTGCTATATTACTTTCAACACCACCAGTAGCTATAAGGAAAATTGTTCCGTTACTATTATATATCCTATGAAGAAATTGCCCAACACTTAATTGAGAGTATCTATCCTTGTAAGAGAACTGCGTAAATGCATCAGCGTACGTAACCACTGTAAATAACGAGGAAACTGATTGAGACAGAAATAACGAAACAATCGATAATGCCATAATGATATGTTTTCTTTTTATTTCGAGATGAGATATCTTATCAAAAATCAGCAGTAAAAACATTGAGCTGAGTATTATTATTAAAGGGGCTGAAAAAAGTAAGAATCTTGAATTAAACCAATTGCTTAACTCCATCTCACCTACCCCGCTTATCATTGTCGTTATAGTAAAAATTGTTGGAATTACTAAAAATATGTATAAGAGTAGACGGTTTGATCTGTATTTATCTTTACTATAAAAAGTACTTGAAATAGATCCTGTTAATGCTGTTACCAAAATTACAGGACCAAATACATAGTACATTACCGTCCCGTACACATCTAATACATTTATTGGTT
>VBPR01000260.1:0-1776 GCA_005877345.1 Nitrososphaerota archaeon | reverse complement strand
TATAAAAATTCACGCTTACCGCCTCTAAGGGCCTGACCAGCAGCAGAATAAATTGGATTATCGGTAAATTCGAGAGGATCACCATAATAATACCAGTTCCAAATAATCCAGAAAATCATTCCTGAAAAAGAAATAGTTGAAAATATAAGTATAAGCAAAAGAGTGTTCCTTTTTATTTTATTAATATTTATCTTCCTAGTCTTTACTATAAGAATTGTAATTACCATGATTACGAGGGAGACGGATAGCAGCCATGCCTCATACCTGCATAACGTAGCTAAAGAAACAAAAAAAGCAGATTTAATTATATTTAAATTCTGTGAAGTAATATGGTTCCAAAGTGATTGTGTCTCTGTTGTCATCTGGCTCATATCTTCTTTTGAGGTATGAAGCATGGTAGATTCAAATAGCCACTCTTGAAAGTAATAAGCAGACGCTACGAAAAACAGCATGAATGGTGCTTCAGTCAAAGGGACCAAAGAAAGATAGAGGAAATTTGGATTAAATGCATATAGAAACGCTCCTACAACAGGGATATAGGGATTTTCTGTATGTCTTTTTATTATTTTGTATAACAATAAAGAAGTAATGGCATGACATGTTAGACTAACAATCAATCCTGCAAAGCCACTTCTAAAAAGAGGATCGATTAATGTAAATGGTAATAACATTAGGTGAGGTAATGGAAGCCATACTGTGCCCAGGTGCTCAAAAAAGCCTGGATTAACCGAATCCACGTATCGTCTTGCCTGAAGTGCATGTGTTGTTGAATCGCTGTAGAAGTATAGTGAATGTGATTCAAGACCATACAAATACAATGCGGTTGCTATTCCTACAACAATAATCATAACGAAAATGATTAGTTCAATGTATTTGTAAAATCTGTTTTCCTTATTTTTGATTATCCCTTCCAATTTTTTATCATTCAATAGTAGACATTGGCTAATGTTGTGATGGGCTTTAAGAACTTTATTAAAAATTGGTCTGGCAATGGTTGAATATTATCGTATGTTACAGCGATGTTTCGTAAAGATATATGTTTAATTAGCCTAATTCCGGTACATAGTATTTCATTTCATTGAAATATGTATTAGGAAATCGTATTTCTTTATTCAAATAATTTACTACTCTTCTGAATGAGTGGACAGCGTTACATCGTTGTTAGTTGTACTGATTTTTATTTTAGTACTCTACATGGAATAGGTGAATAATTCATGTACACACATTGGTTGAAATTTGGGTTACCACTGGTTAGAAGAGGATTTATAGAATAAAAATCTAAATACAAGCCTTGGAAACTGTAAGTGCACATGAGAAATACTATAGTCGTTGTCTTATGTCTTATGGTAATTATTGTTTTACCTGCTGTGTTTCCGTCAGATTCACATTCTCAGATTCTAAATAGTCGAGAAAATTCTACAGGGTTTCAGCGTCCTTTTCCAATCGTTAAGGATCCGCAACTAAAGGTGGAAATTGTAGCTGATGGACTAACAGTACCGACTGGAATATTATTCTTAGACAAAGAGAATATTCTAGTTCTTCAACGATATACAAGTGGTTTTGCTCTAGGTGGACTTACAACTGTAAATCAAATTATCAATGGAAGTCTGCGTGATGAACCAGTTTTAATTGTACCCAGTGGGTTGTGTGATATCAAAAACCGCATTCCCTCCTGTGAAAATTTTAATGAGAGAGGATTAGTTGGTATAACTGGGAAAAAAATTAACGTCAATAACGCTTCATTGGCAAATAACTATGAGGTGTTTCTTTACTATA
>VBPR01000259.1 GCA_005877345.1 Nitrososphaerota archaeon | reverse complement strand
TTCGAATCAACGTATTTACTTGATCCTTCAATACTATTGCCACTCTTTCGGATATTTGCAACTATGGACGACTTACTATTGACGTCCGTGCTATCGTCTTTTAACACTTCTATCGTGATTTTAAAATATTCAAAATATAACTTTTATCATTGCTAAACTATCATTAAATTTGGATATATCTTTATATCCGATTAATGAGCATTAAAGTTAGTCCTATGGATGAGTTTGAAAAAGATTTTCCAGATTTTGATTGGAAAAATACACCTGCATACAAGCATCCAGGAGGAAAAGACTGTCCTTGTCCCAAACATGAATACATTAGAGAGCAAATTAGTGTAGCAAAAAATATTTCTTCTAACAAGGACTCTAATTATAAAAATAGGGCACAGATTACGTTAAAGTTTTGTCCAGACCACTATAACGTTTATTTTGATGAAGTCATTCCTTCAATGCCTCTAAAATATAGGCTGATGACAAAGTTTGCATTAAAGATACGGGCTATTTTGATAGAAAAATTGTCTTACATGCAATCCGATCAATGCTTCTATTGCAAGTTCGGTTCAGGGGGATTTGACAGAAAAACCGAACTTCCTCCTGTATGACAGTAATTTATCTGGACCTTGCAGTATATTCTGTATCCAGTTCGAACTGAAACTCAGTCCAAAACCCAGTATGTTTCTTAAAATAAGCGAAAGGTAAGGAATTCTGGCTTTTACTTCAGAGTAATATCCAGCGTAAAAAGCATTCTCTATTTCTTCGTACTTTTTACAATCCAATCCTAAAAGACTACCAAGAAACGATCCTATATCCATACTTATAGCAAAGATTGAATCTCTTTTCTGAATAAAGGCCAGATCAGTTCTCAACACTTGTCTTGAAGATGTTACAAGATAATTTTGAGATTTATTGTCTATGAATGAATAACCTGACTTGTGGAGCCTCCCTGTGATAATCCCAGCATTAAATGCTAATGAAGAGTTTCTTCCGTTAGACAGAACTTGATGCAGATTTCCTCCCGCAATAAAATCTTCGATTAACATGCTACTTGTGATCGATATTAGCGATGGTGTCGGTATACCTAACAACTGTAATTTCTCCCTCATTTCAAAACCCTCGTTTAGCGTCATTTTACTTCCTAGTTCTGGAGGAGCCGATGGATGTGCAAGAAGAATAGATAGTATAGAATATGAAATAACAAGAAGATAATCATGCAAATTTTTACTTAACTTATTACGTTTGACAACAACTTTTTTACCATTCATCTCGACAATAGATATTTCTCGTTGCCAATTTACGAAATACAATATTGTACATTAATGATTTTATGAATAAATACATTATTAGTCCTTCATAATGGCTACATTAAAATGAAAAAAAGAATATTTTGTTGCATCATGCCTAAGTCAAGATTTGCTCGTTAGTAGTGGACCGAGTGGGATTCGAACCCACGACCTCAGCAATGCCAATGCCGTATCCTACCGGACTAGACGATCGGCCCATGATTTCGACTCAGATCTAGACATTAATATCTTTAGGTTAATTATGTTTTTATGATTAGGTTCAACATCATTATGAAATTCAGTTTTAGAATTTGTTTATTATAAAATCCAAGATATAGGTTCGATAAAAATTATAATTAGCTTTGGTACTAAACAAAAGAGGTGGAATTTTCCTGGAGACCTCTATTGGTGCTGTTATAAGATACAATCCATCGATTTCTATTAAAGAACCTGAATTTCTAATTCTAAAGAATAGAAGAGGTTCATGGGGGTTTCCGCAAGGGCACAAAGAACATGGAGAATCAGAGGTTGAAACATTGATAAGAGAGGTAAGGGAAGAGACTGGAATACAATTTCTCGATATAATGTCATTTATTGGAACAATAAGATATTCTTATATGAAATTAAATGGGATAAGGTCCCATAAGGAAGTCAAATTCTATTTTGCCACGACTCCTACCAGAGAAATAGTAATTTCTTATGAACATGCATCTTACAAGTGGGTTTCGTTTCTAAACGCCCTTAATATTTTGGCGCATAGGCAGCTAAAATCAATTTTGATAAAGGGTCATAGAACTGGTTTGTATTAAATAATCATCATTGGTAACAGTATAGTAATAGATTTATACCCAAATACGTAAACGAACTTGAGGATCAGAAAAGATGTCAGCTGGTAGGCGTATAGTATTAACAGCAGACCGTAGTCTTATGACGAATTATCGAGGTAATTTTCTTTATGGCTTTATTGCTTGTGGTCCATATGAACTAGTACCAGAATTTGTATTTGACAAGTTATTTTGTCCCAGCGTTGAAACCGATAAAAGTACAGGTGAAGTAAAGGTTGCACAATGTGGTCTTCGCAGAGTTGAAAGTGCATTATTAAAGGAATACCAACGAGACGAAATTGTAATTTCTCATCCAGAAATGCTAGCGAAGTCAATAGGACCTAACACTAGTGTGGTGGGAATTAATGTAATGGATCCGCTGGGTATGGCACCAGTAACGACAACTATGTCGCCTGAAAAACTATCATATGTTGCCATGAAATTTAAGAAAATGTGTGCTTCTATTATTCAATTGAAAAAGAAATATGGCTTTAAAGTAGTAGTTGGTGGAAATGGTTCATGGGAGCTTGCTAAACCTGATAGGATGAAAATACATGGAATTGACACAGTTGTAATTGGAGAAGCTGATGAACTTGCATTGGATCTTTTTCACGATCTTGAATCTGGTGATGCACCGGAGCTTCTACATACATTTGTAAGAAATATTGAAAACATTCCGCCAATTCAAGGTCCTACTGTAAACTCCCTGGTGGAGGCAATGAGAGGATGTGGGAGAGGTTGTGACTTTTGCGACGTAAATAAACGATCAAAAAAAGATATTCCACTGGAAAGATTACAGGCTGAAGCGAGGATAAACTTAGATTATGGTTTTGATTCTATATGGCTGCAATCTGATGAAATGTTACTCTATGGTTGTGATAATAAGGATTTTATTCCAAACGCAGATGCTATAACTGAGCTTTGGAAGGGCTTAAAGTTAACAGGTGCAAATTTTATAGGTACCACCCATATGACGTTGTCTGCAGTAGCCTCTTCGCCAGATCTAATAAGAGATCTCTCCACAATAAATGACATGGATTCAAGTGGAAGATGGCTGGCTACAAACCTTGGTGTTGAAACTGTCGCACCACGAATGGTTAGAAAACATCTTGGAGTGAAGACAAAGCCCTATCAGCCTGACGAGTGGGGTAAAGTTGTAAGAGAAGGTTGCAGAATTTTAAATGAAAATCATTGGTTCCCTGCCTTGACATTAATTATTGGCTGGCCTGATGAAACTCCTGACGAAACACAATACACAATAGAATTGATAGATGACTTTAGACGTATGAAAATGAGCGGTCTTGTAGCCCCCCTTTTATACCAAGATTTTTCCGAGAGGAATTCGATGCATTTTGGGAATTTGAACGAATCACAATTTACCCTATTTTGGAAATGTTGGCAATTTAACTTGAAAGTGATAAATGACATAATCCCAATTATTATTCGAAATAAGACATATGGCCC
>VBPR01000088.1 GCA_005877345.1 Nitrososphaerota archaeon | reverse complement strand
GTCCAAATAAAGTATGGCCCGAGATGGACATTGAATTGGAGTTGTGCCTTTGCCGCCCCAATTTCCTTTCATCAGAGATATAGTTGTTTTTCACTGTTAATTACAAAATCGGAATATTTTTTCCTAAGGTCTATCAGTTTATCAACAACCTTGTCACGTAAATTTCCAAATCCTAGGCATAAAGGCCCTCCTTTCATAAATGGTGTGTGAAACTGAAATGTGTCGTGACAAATGGCTACTTCCCATTGAAAAGGTCTTAAAGTCTTTAGTATTATTAGGTATCATTAGATAAAGCTGAAAATGTCCATGATACTGTATACTGTTAGGGGAGAAGGTTCTTACTCTAAGACCAAAAATAATATTCTAGAGTATATTAAAGGTCGTTCGGCTTTGATCCTACCAATTAGATTCATCAGGAACTAAAATGGGAGTATCCTTCACCCACTCTTATTGGAGCATTAGGTTCTGAAATCCTATTTAGGAAGTTCTACTATGCTATAAATCTTCTTCAAAGAATCGACTAAAACTAACTAATGATTTTTCTTAGGAGAGGAGTAGTAGGACGGTCAATAATCGAATTATAGAGCAAGATATGTTTTTTGGCAACTTCTTTCCAGAGGAGATCCTTTCTAAAGTTTACGACCGCATCTTTGTATCTCTTATAATCCACTTCGAGTTTTAGAAGGGCTTTTGAGAATTCAACTGGATTACGGTCTACTGAAATACCCAGCTCCATATCGGAAAACTCCTTGAAAAATTCTATCTTGCTTGAAATGAAAGGAAGTCCATGAGCTAATCCATCGTGCATGACACCTGAACCAGAAGCTACCTTGTAAGGGAGGATAAGAGCATCGGCACAATAGAAGAGCAATGACAACTCCGTCTCACTAAGAAATCCCCTGTTCAGGTTGATCACACCTTTATTTTCAAATTTATCATTTAGTCTTTCCCTTCCGTAATGGTTTCTTGACGTGTTTATTACAACTTTCCAGTCGTTTGGTATCTCCATCTTTTCAATTACATCCCATCCCTTAGTTGCAGTCATAAATCCTATGGCTAAGGCGACCTTCTTATCGTCAGGGAGTAAAAACGACTTTCTTACTTCCTTTCTGTCTAGAGGAGGTGAAATGCTGGGTTCTGCGCCATGATATATTAGATTACTTCCTGGAATAATATTAGCTAAATATTTAGAAAAGACGACTCCCGATTTATTGATGCCTATTTTTCGCTTATTTAGCGAATTAAATGAACCATAATTTATTAGATGTGTCCAATAGTCGTACGCCATCCTAAGGAAAGTTCCCAAACGTCCAAATATTCTATTATTTAAAGGAACAACAAGTCTCATCCACTGAGTAAAAGTGTAAGCAGAATGGAAAGTAGTAACTAATGGAACTTTGCATTTATCGTAAAAAAATTCTATATTTGTATGTGTTCTTGTAGGATTTATTGGGTCTAAATGTATTCCATACAGTCCATGCTCATACTGTACATGGACCACGTCTGGTTCAATCTCTTTAACTATTTTTAAGAGGACTTTAGAATTATCTGGATTATTTGGTGAAATGCCATTATAATCTCCGTTCCCATCTTCATTGCATACTACAAATACCCGAACACCTTCACTTCTCAACGAATCAACTAACTTCTTGCAGTAGCGTCCAACGCCACCTTGCATAGGCGGGTACTCTGTTGAAATCATCAATATCTTCAAATTTATACACCTGAAATTTAATTATAAACAATAAATTAATACACATCATACTATATCATCCTTTGTGTTTATAATTGACATAATGATGAAGCCAGATGACGATGCTACAGTAAACAATTACTTTACAAGTACTCAATTATGGAAATAATTTGTATAAGGATGGAATGTATCTAAACATTCTTAAGCCTGTGACATCCATAATACAATGATTACAATGATACCAAATACTAGATATATAATTGGCTTAGCTGATAAGTGTCGGGACGAGAGTGATATAGGAAAGCGAATTGCAATTTTAGAATCCATAAATTGTTTACTGCCTACAGAAACAAAGGTAACGATCCCCTCACTTATTACAAATAGTTGTATAGATAACATATTGAGTGCTTTAGAAGTTAGATTATCACCACCGATATACAATCTGTTGTAACAGGTCAATACACGTGACGTTCGAAAAATAAGTACGCTACTCGACTTCAATCCTGACATTTGAACATGTCAAATGATTTATTATCTGGTAACAGTATAATTCCAATTATTGAATAACTGTGGTTGTTGGCTATAATATGATTGTATTTCATCCAATCTTTTCATAGAACCTTCACAAGACCGGACATCATGATAAGACGACTCAGTTCTAATTAATTGCAAAAATGTAAAGACCTCTTTGTTCGTAACACCGTGCTTTACATCATATTCAATCCTTTTATGTACTCTGCCTATTTTCCCATACTTGTTATTCAGTCTTATTTCCCACCGTGTTGCATTTTCAGATAATCCTTTTACGAATCTAACGAGTGTCTGTTCCATATGTTTAACATGCCATTCCCTCATTGGGAAACTATTCTGTTTCAAGTAATTCAAGGTACTATACTATGATGCCTTATATAATGTAGCGTATTCTAGTCACTGAAAATTATCTCTAGTCGCAGAATTGTGTATCAGTAAATACTGACTTTAATTAATAATGTAATATTGTATAAGTGATCAAGTTATTAACTGTATTAGAATCTAGCAATTCTTTCGATTAAATCAGAATCTGATATATTCAAAGTGTTGCTTTTGAGAACATTTAGTCAACCTCATTAGAGTTGACGGTAAATCTACGAAATTTAACAGACCTTCGTATATTGAAGATAAGTATGGGATTATTGTAATTCTTGTCGAGTATTGATTTTACCTTTCGTCTTAGTCATAGTCATACGTTGAGGAAAGTAAGTGATTCCATGATCTAACTTTAGGTGGCTGAGGAATGCGATCCCATTATTTACAGTATCTTTAACTATTAAGTTTCTTCCACATTCGCTACATCGAATTATGTGCTCATCCGAAAGTATCATACACTATCATATATTGCGAGCCACTATAAGTAAATTGCAGTTATTTGTACTAGCATCCGCTCAGACTTCTTTCTGAATGAGAGTAAAATCAGATACGCGCTAAAGATTTATATACTTATAATTAGTATACTAATGATTAGGAGGCCTTTTCAATGCAGTCTTACGACTTTCAAAATAGTATCGGGTTTATAGTTAATCGAACAGCAAAGGTATTCGTCAAGGCTCTTGATTCTGAATTACGTGAAAAAGTAGGAGTAACTTTTGGTCAATGGAAAGTCTTTGTAATGTTGTCTATGCAAGATGGTATTACCCAAAAGGAAATTGCTAATAGACTTGGGCTAGAAGCTGCAACTCTTATCCCAATTATCGATAAAATGGAAAAAGAAGGCTTAGTAGTGAGGCAAGTGGACCAAGCTGATAGGCGAAACAATAGGATATATCGTACAGAGAAAGCTGATGCCCTATGGGATCAAATGATTGAATGTGCATTAAAAATAAGGAAAATAGCGGTAAAAGACATTTCTGAAAAGCACATTACAATTATGCGCGACTCTTTGGAAAAGATCTGTGAGAACCTGAATATCCATTTTAATGTTGGTTGTGACATTAGTGATACTCCTAATTCTGCTGCTGACACATCAATAACTGCCTCCAACAAGAATCTCAAAAAGAAGAAAGTCAACTTTATAGGAGTAACGTAATTAAAAAATGGAATGGGCATCTCAAAAAAATAATGAGGATAAGAACAGTAACATTCCTTCTTCTGTATATCATCAACAACGAATTTCCCCATCTGTAAAGATTCCTGCCAGTGCATGGAAAACTCTTGCAATTCTAAGCTGTGTCGCTACCATGGTAATGTATGCGGAAACAATGTTAATACCAGCAATTCCAGACCTTATCAAATACTTTGACGTATCTTATAGTATGTCGTCTTGGATTCTTACAGCATACTTAATTTCAGGTGCGGTTATGACTCCTATTGCAGGTAAATTATCAGATCATTATGGAAAGAAGAAAATATTGCTTATTATAATGGTAATTTATGTGGTAGGCGTTTTTACTGCAGGACTTGCAACAAATATAGTTTTCATGTTAATCGCTAGGGCAATACAAGGAATAGGCTTGTCAATGTTCCCAATCGCGTTTGGTATAGTAAGAGACCAATTTCCCAGAGAGAAAATATCCATAGGTCAAGGTGTGATCACTTCCATGTTTGCATCCGGGGCAGTAATGGGGTTGTTATTTGGAGGCACTATAATTCAAGGCTATGGATGGCAAACTACATTTTTTACAATAATACCCATTGCAATTACTCTTTTGGCGGTAATACGACGTTTTATTAAAGTAGATGAAGAAAGCAGAACTCAACAAGAAGAAGGACGGTCTATCCAGAAAGTAGGAATTGGTAGTAAAACAAGCGGCAATGTTAGCAGTAAATCATCTGGAACCCAAATCGACATCAAGGGTGCAATAACGTTAGCTCTTACAGTTACTTCGTTTCTATTAGTCTTAACCTATATGGAGACAGGTAATTTGGCAAATAGTAGTAACGGCAATGCTTCATATTTACCTCTGGAAGTTGTATCTTTTCTTGTAACAGGAATAATTTCATTTATACTATTCATAATGATAGAAAGACGTGCAAAATATCCATTAATTGATCTTAGCTTGATGCTAAATAAGGCTATTTTGCCTGCAAATTTGATAATCATGATTGTTGGCTTGTCCATGTTCATGGTTTTCCAAACTATACCCATCTTAGTAAGAGATCCTCAGCCTCTCGGTTTTGGAGAAGATGCTATTAGAACTGGCGATGTGCAACTACCATTTGCTGTAGTACTTTTATTTTTTGGAGCTTCTTCAGGCTTCATAATATCGAAGTTAGGATCACTAAAACCAATGATAGCTGGTTCTGTAATTACTGCTATCAGCTTCATTGGTTTATTGATATTCCATTCAAGTGAATTTTTAATATCAGCAAACCTTGCAATTCTCTCTATTGGACTATCGTTGACTAGCGTTGGAGCCATGAATGTTATTATGCTTACCACACCGAAACAGTTTACAGGGATATCTCTTGGCACAACTATGCTTATGAGAATTGTAGGAAGTTCAATAGGTCCAGCTCTTGCAGGGATGTATATGCAAACACACCAATCCCCATTAAATGTCAGTGGATTTACACAATCATTTCCGTCATTGATATCATTCAATATGATTTTCCTTACTGCTGCGGTATTTTCAATTGTTTCAATAGGGCTAGCGATACTATTAAGAAGAAGAGTTATGAAAATGTCGATACCAAACCTTGGTTAAAAAATAAGTCAAAAATAAGAATTGGATTTGGAAGCTAAAAATGACCCGTAAACCGTGTTCACACCGGTAAATTTTAGTACCTTCCTATGGTAGCACTTTGATGAAATAAACTTTCTATTAGTTCAATAATTTTGAATTCTTTTATCTCTTTTTTGATGATTCCTTTCTTTTGAAGAAGTATGATAGATGATTGCGCCTCACATGCACATACACCTAGGACATCTTACTAGAAATACTATTCTCATTTGTGTTTCTTCCACAAAGTATCTGTCTAATTAGAACGGTAAAAAATAGAAATTCAGTGAACAGTATGATATGTAACAAATATCCTCTACCCTATAGTGGTAGACACTAGGTATTTACAAGAATTAGAAAAGCTAAATACCAAGGAGTAGAACCCTATTACATGAAGGGCACTAATCGCGACGTCAAGACGTTTAAATTTGATACCAAATATTAGCATCAATATTCATTTTTAGATAACATACTATAATTATTATGTTACTTACAAACTACAGCAGGATTAAGTATTAGATGATAAAAAGTATCTTCCTTATTGAAAGAAATACAATTAATCTACTAACCGTGGATTCACCGACTGAGCGATTAACCACACCCCATCTCATTTAGATTGTTCCCTAGTTATCCGATGCAAAATCATAAGAATAATTAATGTGAAAATAGGGACTAGAAGCATCAGCGATGCAAATAACCATACATTCTTAGAGATTAAACCAAATGTTTGAATTCCCAGTACATTACTCCCTACGAACGTGATAAGCAAGACTGTTACAGGAATTATTAGTGATAAAATGGCCATGGTGAAATATTTAATTTCTGTTTTTTGGGGTCTAAAGGCCAATTGTATTGCAAATATAGTAAAGGCCATGGCTACAAAAAAAGATACAATTGATAGAACAACTTGACGTGGAGCAGATTCCTCTAGTATACTCCTTGATTTTCTCAGTTCATTAATTATGATATGTGTGTCATTGTTAGTTCCATTTTTATATAGTGGATCCTCATTGGTTACTAAAGACCGATTTATTTCTAATGACCCTTGCGTAGTTTGAAAAGGCATACTCAATAAAACCATTACAATAATTAAGATGACAGGTATGGTTATGGCAAACATTATAAAAATGCTGATAGTAACACCTAGTTAATGAATTTTGTTCTTTAGAATGAAGGTGATTCCTTACTGAACGAAGTATTAAACAAAAACAATTGTAGAATCTGATTTGTTGGAGTAAACCCAAACCAATAATTAAAATGGTTCCGAAATGTTAACGATTCCCATCCCGACGTCCAAATTGAGAGATTCAAAAAAGTCGAGAAACTTGCCCTCAATAAGATTGAGAAGAGAGATAAAACTAGATAATTTGAAAAACCAAGACCGAGATCGAAGGTGGAAAAAAGAACTTGAATTAACCAAGGTATCTAACACTTAAGAAGCATAATATTCTTACAAACTTAAATGAAATTCTCAACTAATACAGTAACAACACTTGCTTTAATTGTGGGAGTAGTTCTCGGGTACACATTCGCAGGATTCACTTCGATCAAAGCACAGAACATAACTGCGCCAAATAACATGACAGCTTCAAATACTTCTGCAGGTTCCGCAAAGATGCATCTGGAAGAGGCCATTAAAGCTTTGGAAAGCGGAAACAAAGATGCAGCTTCAACTCATTTGACCGCTGCACAACAAGCCATATCTGGAGAATCTGATCAGGCTAAGATGCATTTTGATGAAGGAATGAAGGCTTTTTCGGCTGGGGATACGAATGGGGCTCTGATGCATTTGAATGCCGCAAAGGATACTCTAGGTTGAACTAAAAACTCAATTACACCAAAATTTTTTTTGTAATGATTGCAAAAAGAATGTATTTGTAGATTTTAAATTTTATACGACATATAACCTTTGTATATGACTATGTATGAGACCTAATTTCAGAAAAGTTACTGAAACCAAAAAGCTAAATACCAAGGAGTAGAACCCCATTGCATGCAGGACACTAATCCCGATGAACCCATTTGAATTATTTTTGATAAAAACGCGCTGTAATTCAAATTCCTTAAAAGAGTAAAATTCTAAGCAAAAAATCGTTAGCCTTTTTCAGAGCTTTTTCCAGCCACGTTAATGTCTACAAATTCTGGTCTATCTAGAGGAGAATTTTTACCATTTTCGCACTTGAGCTTAAAATTATCTGTACTCATGATACATACTTTGTAAGGTTCTCCATCATTAACAGCTAAATTGGGGAATGTTATTGTATAACTTACTTTGTTGAGTCCTTGTGATTCAGGATTTTTTTCATTGAACAATTTTAGCTTCAGCTGGTCCCCTACATTAACCAATGTGACAATGTCTTTTGTTGATTTAGATATTCCATACAATGTTACAATGACCTTGAAGACGTCTTTCCAATTCCCGACTCAGCTGTAGCGTGTGAGAGGCCAGAGTACGCAAGCATAATTGACAGAACTAATGTCAAACAAACAGCTTTATTTGATAAAAAAATTTTTTTCATCATTTGCCTAACAATTCCTATATTCTTAAGTTTTCCTAATCTATGTAACCTTTAATTTCTACAAAATCTCTACGTTTACAAAAGTTTCTATGCGGAATTTCATTTTCTTATCGCGAAAGTAGTTTAATTTGAAACTAGTGTTCTGATTAAATATTCAGGCATATTCACAGGGTGGAAATATGCTCTCGAACGTCTAGGAAACGAAAACAGTATCAAACTAATATATGCGATACAGGATATTACTTTAATGGTAGTGTTCAACATATCTGAAACGTGGAGTAACGGTAATAAGAGAATTTTCAGAGGGTTTGATCCTGATGATGATAAGGTCGAAGTACGTGCTAATGGTAACATCCCATGTTTGATAGACGGTAACGGTAATTGTACGATTACTGGAGATAGGAGAAGGATTTATTGTCACTATAATAATTATAACGCCATACTTACTGTTACATTGATACCACATTTCGTAGGTACGAATGACAACTGTTCTTTGAAAATGAGATCAAGGCATAACGAACCTGGTATGACATGTAAAGGAGGTAGTCCACTTGATGGTAATAGATTTGGTGGATATGGATTTGCCGTAAACGAAAACGGATGGAATTCAAAGAGAGAATCCACACATAACTGTCATGACGAGCACAGGTCAGGTTCAGTTCCGATGAAAATGCAAAATGAGAAAGCAGTAAAGTTACGACACTCAGTTAAAGATGAGGGCGGAAATGTGCATCAAATAGGAGAGATTGACTATATGGATGGAAATGGTTTTCATAAAGTAATGGACATTTACGATAATTCACCCGAACCGTGGATGGTAGATAGAGACCTGTATGAGGCAAAGTCATACTTTTGGATAAGAAATAATGGTTCTGGCTCCATTACAATTAGAGATGTGAGCTTGAAAGTTCTTCCATAATTTTGTATTTTTTTTAGTTTAATATCCTAACTGGATTGATAAATATCCATTCTGCTTCATCAAAAGCCATATCAACAACTATCTTGTATTTTTTGGTCAGTATATCTTCTGGTATGTCAAAATCAAAATTTGCACAATTTACTATGGACTGAGAACCACAATCATTCCTCTCCAATTCTAATACCGGGATAGAATTCCTTGCAATGTGCCCGTCTTGGATACCTCTGTCAACTAAGTAAACACGTACATCTTGACGAGATAAGCTATCATCGCATATATCGTTACTTTCACACTCAACGTCAATAGACAAGCTATCATCATCCTTATCCAATTTCATAATACTGGCAAGGACAGCGTCCTCCTCATGTTCAATTCGTGTCTCTCCACCAAAATCTACCGAATAATCTGAAGTAAATTCATAATCTTTGTCTTCGGATTTAATTATAGCTGAGGGTATATTATTGAATGGAATAGGCACAAATCGCGCAGCATATGCATTGTCATATGTGAAAAAGGTAACGAACACTATCCCTAATATTATGGCTATTACGTGAGAACAACTGATTTGCTTATTTGATATTATAGTGCAACTATCTTAACTAAATTGGAATTAAATGCCAGAAGCAACTCGAGTGGAAATGATTAGTTCAAGACATTCCTTACAAAACATCCTTTTTTTGAACTCATACAAAATCCTCGTATTGTTTTCACAAGTCTGGCAATACACCTCACTTTTCATACTGAAGATAATCAATAATAATTTAATACAGTTTAGGTGAAAAATACTTAATCTTTTTTATAATTTATCCTTAAAATATCTAACCCTAACCTGATTAAACACTCTTCGTATCCTTCAAGTCTACCATCAGCAAAGCGTCCACCTTCATGACTATATTGATGAGAAGAGAATTTTATTCCAAGTAATTAACGTTCACTTGGATTTTAAAATAAATCCTTACCCCTCTGTATAAAGATATCCTAGTGGAGATAATGTAATAACAAAGAGCTAAATACTAAGTTAGTAGAATCCTCCACAGGCAGGCAATTAATCCCGACGGCCTTATAAAATAACGTTTCCTCTTATTTATACCAAATAAAATTCTTAAAATTATTTCATTTAATTATAAGGAATATCGATAATCATAGGTAACTCTCTTGACGAGCTTCCATTTACTATTATCATTTATCGTGTAATGCAAATTGATAGAGACAACTTTTCAATTTGAAGAATTTTTGCAATAAGATCTATCACTTTATCTCCATTCGACTGTGCTTGGTGAGTATATCCTTAATATATCGTTTGAAGCAAATTTTGTACACTTGACAGTTTTAGTTCAAATTTCTGACATCCACATAGGCAGCCTTTACGACGCATTGGTATTTGATAAAATAGTTCAAGAAGTAAATAGTATGAAACCCGATGCCATCATAGTAACGGGCGATATAACAGATGAAGGAATACTCCCACAATTCGAACTAGCAAGAATAGAATTACAACGTCTCAATTGTAGTGAACTAATTGTCCTACCTGGCAATCACGATTACAGACACACGGGATATTTATTGTTCAAGAAATTCTTTCCAACGAGCGAAATCTACGATATGGGGGACGTAGTTCTAATGACCCTTCATACTGCGAGACCCGATAGGGATGAAGGGGAGGTTGGATATAGACAACTTTTGTGGATGGAGAAGGCTATTGAGAAGTTTGAAGGACAACAAAAGAAAATTATCATCGCTATGCATCACCATCTGATTGGGATCCCCGATACTGGTACTGATAAGATTATAATTTTAGATGCGGGAGACACTCTGAGGGTATGCTTAGATTCCCACGTTGATCTAGTTCTATGCGGTCATAAACATCGCCCATGGGTGTGGAATCTTGGATCCCTTCAGATTGCATATGCAGGAACTGCCAGTTCCTCTAGATTTAGAGGATTCTTTCAAAATACCTATAATATTATAGATATAAAGAAAAATAATTTGTGTGTCAAATTAAAGATAGTTGGTGGAAAGAGTTTCCCTCTCTCAGATCTCGTTTCAAAGTATAAACCTTTTCTTAAGACATGAGCTTTACCTTACTATGACTGTTTCTAAAGGTCAGAATTGATTCGCAAACCTCCTAGGCGACTGACTTAACTGAATTTAACCAGAAAAAAGTTTAAAGCTGGATGGTTCATACATATATAGGAACCCTTTTTTAGAACCGATAGCGTCGTAGGTTGCGACTCCTCCAGACCTAGCACTTCAATCCTACCTGTTAGTATCGAAATTCATTCATCATGAATAATATAAGGATTTCTTAATAATATAAATGAAGAATAAATAGCTAAATCAATATAACTCAAGAAATGATGATTCAGCAACAAAATAATATTATCTTATCCTATATTTATTGACCCTTGACAAATTGTAACAATGTATGAATGAATTGGAATTAAAAGATCTATTTGTAAGTTCTATAGAATCAGGACATATTATTGATAGTAAAAACAGAAATTTACCATTTACAAAACCCGACAGTGAAATCAGGATCAAAAGTGAAGGGTACTTTGGTCAATTTGACTTGGTAATTGCCATCTTGCAGAGAACAAAAGATAGTAAAACCCCCCAGAATTCAGACCAGACGCAAGCTTATTTTGAAATCCTCATGAGGTTAGGTCAACTAACTGAGGTTGCCAGAACTGAAAAATGTAGAATAGACGCAATTTCATTCTATCCCGTAGAGCTCAAGTCCGATTGTGATGTTTTAGATAGACGTATACCGAATCAGATAATGAATGGAATACTTACCTTTGGAAGATCTATAGTTGTTCTGGATAAAAAGCACATCAATAGAGCTTCCCTTAAATTCTTGCGTTTGCTACCTGCAACTATAATAGGGTATAGTGGTACAAAAGACCACTTTAATGTTCTGTCAGTATTTGACAGAGACATACATACAGGAATGTTCAATTTATCCAAAAGAAGGCTTACCAAAACAATGATAGATAATGGTATTGTAGAAGGAATTGACAGGATATATACCAGACTCCAGACTTTAGAGAGAATAAATCAAAAACTAGTATTCAACGAACTATACAATTTCAATCCTGGATTCTTAAAAGAAGAGATTGAATTCCTAAATCAGTTTTCTAGCATCAAGGCAGTAATGATATACAGAAAACAAATTGAAACACGTATCCTAGAAAGTGAAAATAATAAAATCACGGATTATCTATAATGCATACGTCCTGGTAGGTATGAATATATGGTTTCTTTCTAGCGTTGATTACAAGTAGGAGCTTATTATTGAATTCAATGCTGACGATTGTTGTGTCAATTTTTGTTCGAATATTATTAGGATATACTATAATTTGTTCCTCCTATACAATTGATGTGTGAACTTCTAATCACGTATACTTGACAGGTTCGAATTTTCCTTTAAATTAACCGTCAAATTCTATCAGTGACATGCTCCCCTACTAGGAAACTATTTTGTTTACAACTTCCATACAACCTTTAATCAAATCTGGCAAAACTTTAGTAACGTATGATTGTTCTGTCATATATTATAATGGTAGACATTCTATCCAATGATTTCATGATCTCTTGAAATGTGGATAGGACAGTAGGTGTGTGCTACTCTGATCGCTTGTTTGTCAAAAAAAGAGAATATGCGGTTTACTTGAATTTCTTGAGTACTTCTTAATTCAGATGTTGTATATTTCAATTTAAGTAAATGCGTCATAAAGGTACTTAATTTATATTGACATTTTTATAATAATTATGTTCATTCATATTACGGGGAGAGATAATCTTATCTTAATAATGAGTTACAGTGGAAGAAATGGTTATAGTAGAGGCGGAAGTCGGGGAGGAACGTTTGGTTCAAGTCCAAAACCAGTAGAGATGGGAAAAGAATATGAAGTTGAGATATCAGAAATAAGCAAAAGGGGCGATGGAATTGCTAGAATCCAAGGATTTGTAATCTTTGTTCAAGGTGCAAAAGCCGGACAGAAAACGAACATAAGAATTACCAGTATTGGAGACCGCTTCGCAAAAGCAGAAGTTGTGTGAATCAAAAAATAAGCTTACTATTATCACTATACATTCAAGTCATAGGATTCAGCAGAAGCACTAGCTTTAGTATTGCAAGTATCTTCACATGATGTGATTATATGGTTCCCTGTAGATTTTTTTAAGTCATGTATCTTATTAGTATCATAATTTCTAGAGTTTTTGCATTCACACTATTAGTTCCATGAACACGCTTAATTACCACAACGTCGTCAATGGTGATAAATGTCAATCTATACTCAGAAAATTAACGAGCCTGAACAGAGGATAAAAGATTTCCTGGTTAAAAATCCAAATATCACTCAGCAGATAATAGATAATGTTATACAGCGGGGTAAATCTGCTCTCGTAAAGAAGAATGCTGACGTGATTACTGCTACTGAATGTTTAATAGTAAGCCGATTGTTATGCGATCTAAGTGCTCGTGACTGAATCAACCCTCTATAACTATATTTGTACGATTTCCAGTATATTGTCACCTCTTCCTCATTGCACGGACTTCGGACAGACAAACTTCGTTATCAAGAAAAGAAGAACTTAACTCTCGGTAAGCAACCGATATGGTTCTCGACAGCTCCAGACCTAGTAAATTTCAATCTAAAAAAATGATAAAATGATTAATAAATCTAGTCTAAACCAATATTGGTCCTTTATTTAGACCAAACTTATAGTATATAGATCTGACACTAATCTAATTATAAACCCAACCGCCACGCTCTATGCTCAGATTTTTCATAATCCGTGATTGTTTAGGAATGTGAGTTGGCCCGATTCAGAAAAAAGATATACTTTATTCACATTTATAAAAAGTAATTTATTTATTTTAATCTATGGTTATTGAAATCGGACCGATTTTAGAGGATTTAGCCGTTGTCATGATTGTTGCATCGATTATGGCGTTGTTATCTTACAAACTCAAGCAACCAATGGTTATAGGTTACATTGTCGCAGGAATGATAATTGGTCCATATACACCTCCTTTTAGTTTAGTATTAA
>VBPR01000087.1 GCA_005877345.1 Nitrososphaerota archaeon | reverse complement strand
CGGTAACGAGCACAGTTATTGTCATGAGAATTCTAGAAGAACTTGGCATGATAAAAGAAGTGGCGTCTTACATAATTCTGGGTGTAGCTGTGATTGAAGACATTATCATCATCTCTATGTTAGCAATATTGCAGTCTGTATCTTCTACTGGCGTAATATCTGTAGCAGACCTAGCTGTATCTATTGGAACCGTTCTTGCTTTCATTGGCGGAGTATTAGTGTTGGGTTCAAAAATAATATCAAAATTTGTTA
>VBPR01000258.1:5078-7866 GCA_005877345.1 Nitrososphaerota archaeon | reverse complement strand
AGTGTTGGTATCATCATTTACCTTAATCTGACCTATAAAAGGCGCTAATGCGACAAGACTCATCCCTCCAAATAGAAGGAGGGCCCCAGCAATTATTGCAAGCACAGCGATTATCGTAACACCCGTAGGACGTCTTCTCTCCAATCCTACTTTCTAGATTGTAGAGGAGGATAAATAGATTTGGAACCAATATTGTGCAGCGATACTTTGTGGGTGGAATTGCCTGTGTTTTAAGTCGACTGGTGGGAGAGTTCAGAGGTTTAGGTATTTGGAAGATAAGGTTCCCACCAGTTGTATGAAGAGTAAACTAATTCAGGTCTAGTAAATATAAAAACTTCAGGAAACTTAGTTAATTGAAGTTCAACAACATCGCCTTTTTGCAGTGTAATTATTTCCTGTAGCGAAGTCCTTCTGGATTCATGAATTATCTCTTATTTGACTTGAGCGGGTTTTTGCCCTTATTTTATAATAGTTCTAAATTCTAATAATAAATGGATCCAAAATGTTAACAATTTGATTCCCGATTGATTAAGTCTAGAGTAAACGATCTACAAACATTCTCAAATGAAAAATTGAAATTTGAATCGACGCAGATAAAAAAATTCTAAACTGATATATTAAAGAATTAAAAAAATAGTGGAATTTATTATGTAAATGGATGTTTACTTATTGATTTTTTGCATAGTTCGTCATACCTGTGAAATCAATTGCAATGCATTTCTCATCTCCAACCACCCACGCATTGTGGCCCGGTGGAACGATTCCAACATCACCTGGACCGAATTCTTCTTCTGTACCATCGTCCATGACAACTTTCATTCTTCCAGAGATCACATATTGGGTGTGCGGTGCTTCACAACTATTTGTTTTTGCTGTTGGTTTGACGCATTTTTCCCAACTCCATCCAGGCTCAAGCTCGGCTCTTCCTATCGTAACATCGTTCAAACTCGCGATCTCCACTTTACCCTTCTCAAATGCTCTAGTCTCGTCCGGCGCGTTATTAAGATTCTTTTTAATGATCTTTGCCATTCAATTTCAATTCTCAGATCATTTGATAAGTATTAAGCATTTCAACAGGCTATAATTACCCATATCATGGAACTGATCCCGGTCATAACATCTTAGTTAAAGATGTGAATGGACTTGTTCACAAACGAATGGTCTCATCGCAACAGAATTGACTTTGTGTATAGATAAATCCAATCCATTTTCAGGGATAATTTTGTCTTCAATCCTTCTGGGTTGGATCCGAATTTTTAAAAATATTATTGCCGACGCTCTTCCATATATAATTTAAAACTTGCTAACTATCGTTCATCCTTTCTTTAATATAAATTAAAATGTCTAGAGATGCATTAACCGTATAATATTTTGGAGGAAGACGAATTGCGTAGCAAATTAAGCATTCTTGATTGGATATTCTATCATGTTTGTAGTAATGAAATAAAAAGGCTATAACTGTCATGAATTTTGATTAATAGTTGCAATGTGAAGAATCATAATGACAATGTCAAATGGTAATGTTAGATGGTAATGTCAAATGGTAACTTCATTGGCGACAAAATTCTAGCAACCAAATAATTGTATCAAAATTCCGAATTATTTTACATATCATTTTTCACTGAAGACTTAATTATTTTTCCCCTTACAAGATAACTTATTGAACTACAAAGGAGTGCGTGCAATACTCACGACATTGTCAATCACGACCCTTGCAGCGACCATCATGATTTCATATAGCCCTCTGCGATCCGAAGCGACTAAATCAGGCACCTCAAATGATTGGTGTTATATATCGGCGTTTCCGGAAGACCGTTCGGTTTGCTTACCAAATCATAAGGAGTGCAATAAAGCACAGTCATCAGATCTTTTCGCATCAAGCTCCTGTTTCAAGCATTTCTTTTAACTTTAATGGACGTGTATATGATTGGAATGTTCCGATTATCATCACACGGTTTCTCAGTGACAATAACAGACATGAAAAGAGATTAAAATTAGTTACTTATTTCTCCACAATCCCTGCAAAATTTCAAAAAACACTTGTTGTGTTATAAAGCATATCACACAGAAACGTAGCTACGTATCGAACGCATTCATCAAAAGCTATATCCGCAGCGAAATATTGTAACGTCTGTTCTGTTCATTAATCCTAAGAAATGCAAAGGCAATAATCATCAATATGAAAACATACAGAGGTAATAGTATTTGCCAATTATCAATTATAAAGGATCTTTAGAAGCGTTTTATATTTAGTACTCAAAAATGATAATGAAACAGAAAATCATATTCGTTGTAATAGCGAACATATCGCTTGTTATTCTCGGTACTGAACTACGGATTCTAGACCGGATATTGTATCAAGTTTCCATTAATCAAAAATACACTTGTATTTTTCAGAGGTAACTTAGGTAGGGCAAGTTCAAATATTTAGTAGCACGTCTGGTGGGATAATTCATCGCCTATAATCCGGTTCCATTAGTTGACATAAATTTTATATTTTGTCTGGAACCGTCAGTTGGACTCCTCATTTTTCTGATCGCCTTGGCAACAGATAATTTGAAAACATGGTGTGAATTAAGAGAATAAAGATATTTGATGAGACAATTTAGAGTTTGGATAAAAAAGAACTTTGCCGCTTCAAAAATTCTTAAAATATTCTACGCAACCCGTTTTATAGTATGTAGTACACAAAAACACTAGTCTGCAGCCCCTCAGGTAAATGGTCTTTAGGATAATATGGGAGTGGTAAGAATAAAATGTCTTCAAATAATAGAATTGTTAGTATCGT
>VBPR01000258.1:0-5065 GCA_005877345.1 Nitrososphaerota archaeon | reverse complement strand
CTTTCATGAGGCTTTACGAACTATTCCAGGAATTACAATATTTACCTTTACAGATCCTGTTTTGGCACTCGAACATTTTGAAATGTATGTTTATGCGTATGTACTGGTAATATCTGACTATAAAATGCCTGGCTTGAATGGAATGGAGTTCTTAAGAAAGATAAAGGATCAAAATCGCTTCGTAAGAACGATACTAATGACTGCATTTACAATAGATGATAATATATTTCAACAACATACTAAAAAGCGAATCATAAATGGTTTCCTTCAAAAACCAATAGGTTTACACGATCTTGTTAAAGAGGTAAATACCCAGTTGGATTCTTACGAGCTGCAAAAAAAATATCCGTCCCAATGAGAGGAATCGTATAATATAATTACTATTTAGCCAAGTACTAATTTTTTCTGAATTTCGGGATCCTTATGGTCAACTTTTTTTCTCTTCCTTTTACCTGGCAGCCTTTTCTTTCTCGATCATATCAATATATCCACTATCTATGAGGCAAGACCTTAGTCGTAATTATGCCTAATAACAATAATTTCTTTCTAAAGTAGCTCTTGGAGATTGTGAATCACTGCGATCAGGCTAAAAAGAATTGAAAAGAAGAATAATACTCAATTCAGCCCTTTAATAGAACATCAATATTTCAAATCTCAAATTGTCAATCATCCCTATCTAATAACAAACTTATTAGAACGCGTGGTTTTGTTTGCTGAACTAGCTCTTGTTGCCAAATAGTGTATAGAGCATCAACTTAATATCTAACTTTTACGAAATATTCCAATGACAAAACTCTATTGCCATATTTGCAAGGAAGGGGGACAGGAGTGTGTAGAGGTATCAGAACGTTCTGAACTCCTATTTATGAAATCACATCTGAGATGCCATACTTGTGGACGTCCGCTAGTAGTATAGATAATGGTATTAAACTCCTTCTTTGTCTATATTAACAAGTGGCAAGATGGTATCATGTATTGTGAGAACCCATCAGGAACGATATTCTGACATATCAATCCTACTCCTTCTGTTTGGATCCCTATTGTTAACAGTACTGCTCTATCCTAAATTAAAAGCAATTATGGCTCGCTAAATTCTATGACAAAATAGAAAGTATTTTTGCCTGATTGACTAAAATTAGCATTGCGGGTCAATATTCACATATCCCGTCTTCTTAGAATACGGCAATCTTCTATACGAATCTGGTTTTATATGGCTTTAAATACCAATGAATACCAAAGTATATATAGTATTTGTCCATTAACATATTACATGTCTACAAACAAGGAAAAAAATCGAGAAATCATCAACATCACTCTTGACGAGACAAAATCTACAGTTAAAAAGACAACAGATGAGGCAATAAAGGAAATTCCACGCTTTACAAAAGCCGTTAACGAATATCAAGAAGAGAGCATTCAAGCCACAAAAGATATTGCAGATAATTTTCTGGAATCACAAAAAGAGGTTATCCATTCGGTGCAATCCTTATGGGTACCATACGTCGAAAACATACAAAATTCTTACTGGTCATATTGGACGTCACCAAAAAGGGCTACAGAAAATTATGCAAGAGCAGTAAGCAATATTACCGATAGTACAATAGCTTCAACGAGATTAGCAAACAATGTCTTATTTACAACTATGGAAACATGGAAAACATCAATACAACATGCAAGAGACAATGCAAAAGAATTTTCACGTCTTAATGCAAACGTCGCAAAGACATTTGAAAATGTTGCAAAAGACAGTTTAAGAGACTTTTCAGCAAGAGAAGAAGTACTAACACACTCACGACAATAAGCACAACACTGCGGTAGATTAATAGAACTAATCTATCCATTTTTGTTTAGTGTTCTGCTAGAGTAACAAAACTATTATTTTTATTCGAGTGATTATAATCAATTAATTAATAGGAGAGTTTTAAACACGACTTTTGCAAGGTAGTCATTCTTATCAAGCGTTTTATGACCTTTTAGCGCATTCTGAGCATTCTAAAGCTTCATACTATGGCTAACTAATGGGTTAGGATCAGTTCTTCCAGATTTAATAGAGTGCAACAATTGTTCGTTATACTTCTTTACAGTACTGACCCAGTTGATTTTGACGATAAGACTTAAGGATGATCAGTCACAAGTTTCTAGCCGATGCATATCCGCCTCTTGGAAGCCTGGATTGAATTAATAAGCTAGTGTGTGTAGGAATACTATCAACTATATCATAGATTGGCTAGAAATTACATATGGAGATTAGTGACGACCTACAAAATAGTAAGAGATTTATCACTAGGATGTCTCCACTACGCCATTGTAATATTGGAAAGGGAGATCAACTGAAGGAACCAATTCCTGATCTGAAAAAAAATGAAGTCGTTTTTTCCAACAAGTCAGAATGTTATTTTGTTTCGATGATAGACATAGTTGGTTCCACACAGATCACATCTAAACTATACAACTCTGGGAAAATTACTAAATTCTATACAGTTTTTATCAATGAAATTGCAGATATTGTAAAATATCATGACGGAAAAATATTAAAGACTGTTGGTGATGGTGTTATATTCTTCTTCCCGCAAACCTCAAAAGTAGAAAATGTTGAATCATTTAGCCAGGCATTTGAGTGTTTAATTAATATGGTGTCATCTCGTCATATCATAAACTCTGAGCTTCATAAACAATTGCTTCCTGCTATCTCCTACAGAATCAGTGCTGATTATGGTAAATTGGAAGTTGCCATGTCTGGAGAAGTATTAAATTCTTATGATCTCTTTGGACCGACTATAAACTTTTGTGCCAAGATAAATAAAAAGGCACCACCAAACGGAATAGCCGTAGGAGCTGACTTGTGGAGGATTATAAATTCTTTTTCAACTCTTGCAAAGCGCTATCACTTTCAAGAAATAAAAGAATTGACCTGGAAAGAGAACAGATATTCCTATCCAGTATATCTGCTTCGACCGTCAATTGAAAAGTATACAACTAAAAAGCCACTCATGTCAACGAGAAACGATTCTATCAATGAAAGTGGTGCGATTTCCAAAGCGATAACAATAATGCTAATTGATGATGATTCATCTATCTCATTTCTATTTACCCAATATCTAAAATCAGCAGGAATGATTGTTGACTCATTTACTGATCCTGAAAAGGCACTGACACACTTCATGGAATCAAATTATGGTCACTATGATCTTGTTATCACAGATGTTCGAATGTCTCAGCTTAATGGATTTGAACTATACCAGCAATTAAAATCCATTGATCCAGATGTTCGAATAATATTTGTTACCGCACTTGATATCGCTCAAGAAATAACTACGATATTGCCTGATGTAAAGTTAAACCAATTCATTATCAAGCCCGTAAACCCAAGCGTGCTAATTAATAGTGTCATGCAACATGCGAAAAGGCAAATTAATGGAGTATAGCCACAGTTCAAGCCCAAAGAGGTGGACATATAAGTTGAACACTACAACAAGAGTTATCTTGGGAAAGCGCAATATCATAGATACTGAGACCATCACTTGCTGTCTCATTAAGGCCAATTAAGGATGCGTTTTTAGCCGCCAAGAGGAAGGGCGTAAGGCTGAGGTATATCACGGAAATCAACCATCATAATTTTGAGGACTGCAAGGTGTTACTGAGTATTGTTCATGAGCTCAGGCATCTAGATGGTGTCAAAACGAACTTCATGATTAGCGAGGGAGAGTATCTTGCTCCATTGGTTCAAGATAAAAGTGAAGCCGTAGCATCAGAGCATATCTACAGCGACACGACTCAAATTGTAGAACATGGACACTGCATATTTGATACTCTATGGAGTAAATCAATTCCAGCTGAGGAAAGAATTAAGCAAATACTAGATGGAGCAGTTCCACGCGAGACTAAGATAGTGAACAATCAAGACGACATTATGAAACACATCATTCATCTATCTGAGGTTTCTTCTGGTTTGTCAGTTGTATCAAACCATGGGCGGACGAAATTAACTTACAACAGCTTTTTGGAATTATTTATGAAAATATTAGAAAAACAGAGAAGAGGAGAGACAAAGGGAATTAGATGGATTATGAGGATCGAGAAAGATAGTGTTAATGTAGTCAAAAAATTTCTAAGACTAGGAGTTGAAATAAGACATGTTAAAAATCTAGCTCCAATTAATTTTGCAGTCAGTAAACATGGACTTATTGCTACTGTAGAAGAAATGAATGGAGAAGGAATCGTCCAGAATCTCTTGGCTAGTAACGAAGGACCCTATATAAAACATTTTAGTTCAATGTTTGAACAATTATGGAAAGAGGGAATTGATGCACGATACCGAATTAAGGATATAGAAGAAAAGGTTGGTATAGCAGAGATTGAAATAATTCGCAATCCTGTGGATTCCATAGCCCGCAGTTGGGATATGGTAAGATCGGCGCGAAAAGAGGTCAATATTATGTTTTCTTCTACAAATGCTCTCAAACGCCAAATTGAAATGGGAGCACTATCACTCTTGAAAAAAGCTTCAGAAAGACAAAATGTTGGCGTAAGAATTCTACTTCCATCTTCTGATAAGTCAGATCAGCTTATAGAACAAACAAGGTCCAATGTTCCTAAAATAGATATTAGAACGGTGAGTACGAGTCTAGAAACCAAGATCACTATAATTCTAGTAGACTCAAAAAAATGTCTCATATTGGAATTAAAGGATGACAAGCAGAATATATCTTACGACGCAGTTGGTTTATCCACATACTCGATCAGTCCTACTATAATATCATCTTATTTGGCTGTGTTTGAGAGCTTTTGGAGACAGGCAGAACTGTTCGAAAAGATGAAAGAAGTCGAAAAATTGCAGAAAGATTTTATCAATATGGCTGCTCATGAATTACGAAATCCCATTCAACCTATAATCGGATTTTCGGAATTACTGTATCCTAAAATTGTCAATCAAGAACAACGACGTCTTCTTGACGAAGTAATATTGAATGCAAGGAGACTAGAGAGACTTGCTATAATAATGCTAGATGTCACCCGTATCGAGAATAATTCTTTGGTCCTTACTAAAGAAATTGCTGATATAGGT
>VBPR01000086.1 GCA_005877345.1 Nitrososphaerota archaeon | reverse complement strand
CAAATAATTTTTCATATTTGGGTTAAGCAAGAAATGATTATACTACAACATTCTTTTGAAAACTAGATTTATAATCTTGAAATAAAGTTTGTTTGATGTTTTCTACGAGATTTTTAACCTCATAGACATCATTTAATTCATTTAATTTTTTTGACCTTATACCGAGTGATTCCAATTCGGATACGAAAGGCATAAGTAATTTAGGAATTTCAGACTGAGTATAAAGCTTTATTTGCATGATTTAACATAGGTCGAAGATAATAATAAGGTTGATACGAGAAATCTTCAACTCGTCCTATCAGTTAATTCGGGGATCTGAGCTATATTAGATACGGATGTTAGAAAAACTATTTGCATACAACATTATATTCAGATATTTTGAGTCATTGATGTAAATGACACAATACAATTATTATCGAGGATAGATTAACTCCGCACGACCTATCTCCATTTTTTTTCGAACTTTTACATCTTATAGACGACCTACGTTTGACTTTGTTACTTGTACCAGAAGTTATTGATTAATTAAATAGTCTTTAATACTTAGTTGTCATATACCTCGCTTGATAATTACATAACATGTCGACCTTAGATCAAAATCAAGAAGCGCAAAAAGAAGAGGACGTGTATTTTAATTTTATAAACTCACTAAAGTCCGAGGTTACAAAAAGAACTTATGAGTATTATATAAAATCATTTATGAAATTTTGCAATGCAACGAAATTGTCGGATCTTTTAACAATAGAACCTCAAAAACAAATTATAAAGTATCTTATGTCGTTAAGAGAAAGAGGCTTAGCCTTTAATTCGATCTCAATCAATCTTAAGGCAATTTATCACTTTTTCGAAATGAATGACGTTCCTCTAAACAAAAAAAAGATAAACATGTTTAAAGGGGAGTTTTCAAGGAAAGTTGTAGACCGGGCCTATACGCACGAAGAGATTAAAAAAATACTAGATATTTCAGATCTACGGATGAAGAGTCTTATTCTATTAATGGCATCTTCTGGTATGCGAATAGGTTCTATACCATTACTAAAATTAAGAAACGTGGAGAAAATCGATTCACTATATAAAATAACAGTTTATGAAGGTACAAACGATGAACATTATACATTCTGTACTCCTGAATGCGCCTCTTTTATTGATGCTTATTTAGAATATAGAATACAAAATGGCGAGAAATTACACCAAGATTCGTTTTTAATTAGAGATCAATTTGATATAACTGACATTGACCAAGTACGAAATAAAAGCAAAGGTATCACAGTCAATACGATAAAGGTTATAGTTAACACAATTTTAGTAAAATCCGGCATTAGAACGGTTGACCACACAGAGTACAAAAGAAAGGAAGTCCCCAGATCTCATGGTTTTAGAAAGTTTTTCACTACCCAAGTAGTAAATTCTAAAGTAAATCCCGAGATAAGAGAGATGTTATTAGGCCATAAAATTGGATTGGCCTCTTGTTACTATAGGCCTACTCAAGACGAAATGTATGCAGAATATCAAAAAGCAATTGACAATTTAACAATAAATGAGGAAAATAGACTAAGAAAAAAGGTCAAAATACTAGAAGTTGAAAAGTCAAGACTTGACCAATTAGAGTTCAGTTTGAAGCGATTGGAAGAAAAATATCACAAAAGATAAACGACTTGTGGATGGTATAAAAATCTAAGTTTTTGATTAGCAAATAGGTAAATTAGCCTGGAGTGTCTAACCATTTCCACATAGATTTCATATTTTGTTCTTCCATGAACTGATGGACATTTTTCATGACTTGTATACGAATTTGTCTTTCAGAGTGATTAGCATCACATAAAACTTGCTTATAGACTTCCTCTGAATAGAAGGGTTTTATCGCATCGAGTACGATTTTTTTAAACTTCGCTGGATTGGCGGCAGCCAATGCATCTATTTCAATCTGGAATAGGTCATCCTCAGACTTTAGGTGATATTTTGTCATAAATTGCTTTGCTCTATTATCACTTTTTAGTTTGTCAAGCACATCGGGATCTAGATTCTTAGGGAGTCCAAATTCTTGAATATGTTCGTAAAGTACACCAATTCTTTTAAAATTGTAGAGTCCTTCTTCCTTATAGTCTTCTACCTCAAAACATATTTTCATGAATTCATTAATTATTTCATCCATAGAATCACCTGAAGGATCTAAATCACCACAATATAGAATGCGTACTTTCTTTCCTTCATACCACGCTTTTTTGATTCTTTGGTAGGTTACCCAAGCATTTGATACTGAGTCAAATCCTCTGTTATACACAATCCTCACATCAAGATCCTTCAGAATTGATCGAAAGGTTCCTACCATGGCGTTTTTTTCAGTCCAGAGTTCCACATAAAAAGGCTGACCATGCCATTTTGGTATTAACTTATTATATGTATCAGGGAGATCTCCCAGAAAATCCAATTTATGTTTAATATGCTCTTCTGGTGTTTCATATTGATCATTAAAATCCTTATGGGGGCCCCTTGTTTCATCTGCAAAGCAATCAACTGGTAAAGTCGCGTCTAACTTGAGAATGTATTTTTTATTTTTATCCCACATGTCGTGTAGAATTATATTTTTGTTGGATCTATCCCTTTGCCTCTTGTACTGGATTATAAGTTGTTGTGATTTCAATAAGTTTATTTCATGTTCGTCTAATCCATCTCGTATCAATCCTTGAAGGTTTTTAATCCTTAACAAAGTAATAAAGCGCTTCCTACATCTTGAGGTAAGTTTACTTAAACCTATATAATCACCCTTGGTATTTCGCAAAATATTATTATACGACGCAAGTCTGTAAAATATCGTTCTTAGAGTAGGTTTAATCCCCTCCTTGTTGAATGCTTCTAACTCTTTTTTTACAAAGGGTAGTATTTCTAGTTCCCAATTGCGCTTTTTCTTTGAATTAGCAATTTGTATCCGTCCTTTTTCAATACTCATATATCATCTTCTTGGCGTATCCCAATACGGTCTGTTCCACTTTTCACCTGAAATGAGGATTAACAATTATTTAAATACTGAAACACCAACCTGGGGAGGGAGAGGGTTACCTCACATTAGAAAATCCAGATAATGGCCAAGATCACCGTTCAGGTCATGAACAATTAGAAAATAAATAAAGTAGTATATGATTCTTGAATCAATTAGTTCCCTAGTATCTCTGTATTACAGTAATAGGGTAATGATAAACGTAAAGACACAAAATCAAAAGAAAATTGCCCCAATATTCCTAAGCAATGGTTTATCGTCAACAGTAATAATACCAATTGAATTAGCAAGAAAATATGCAATAGACAGACCTTCACATGTTACAATTCAAGATACACAAAACGGGATTCTAATAAAAAAACTGGAGGTTAAAAATTAAATGTATACTGAAAAAGTATCAACAAACAGCACCATTGAACGAGCACAATTAGTGATCGATACTATCCTCAGGCATCTTGATAATGAAAAAGACTGCCAGCATTGTAAGGCCCTATTAAGTGAGGTGTTTGAGTAAATGACCGCGAATTCGTTCGTCAAACCATGTTCTATCTGGAAGGAAGCAATAGAAATCGCACAAGGAGAAAACGCTCATTGGAGAGCATACGAAGAAGGGGGACAATACCATCATTTTCTCATAGATAGGAGGAACTCGATTTAATTGTACCCGTACTCGCTAGGGTATGGCGATAATTTAGACCCAGACGAAAAAGCTCAAGAGAGGTATTGGTATCAACGAAATCGATATTATCACTATACCAATCCTGATCCTTCGATAGATAGATATGCCGAAATTTCCACCGATGAAATATTTCAGCTTTTGTACGATAAAATTAAGAAAGACATTTATCGAATCTACGAGGTCCGATCAGGAGCTATTATCGGAAATGATCTAAAGCATTCGGTTATCCGTAAGTTAGCTTACAAATTATTTCAAAAGGTGCAGGAAATTGACCAATTTGAAAGACAGAATTCCGGAGATTTGAGAAATCATTTTACTAATTCTGATTTTAAACAGGAGAAAATCATGAATAAAATTGGCTAACGGAATGACGGACGAGCAACGAAATTGGTATAATAAACAAATGGGTTCAAGAAAAGTAAGTATAAATGGCAACCCTAAACTAAAGGAAGAAATTGTATATAAATACAGTAACAAGGGAAAGGGACAACTAAGGGAAGCTGTCATTATCGAAGGTAAACCATATTTCTTAAAATATTCCAAAACAGATGGTTATTTAACGATAGAATCCTATATCGACGAAGAGACGAGAAGATTAAGGCCACCATATCCAGAGGAATACCCACATGAACCATATGAATTCAATGATGGAAAATCATTAAATCATTATTATTTACCATTAGCAAAAAAACTAACCATAGATGAAACATTTCAGAAAATAAAATCATATGTCAAATTATTCAATGACATTGATAATAACACCTTAAATCTTCTAAGTACCAACGTAGTAGGTTCTTTGTTTCAAGACCGATTGTCAACCATTCACTATTTATTCATAGTTGGAGGTAACGGAACAGGTAAGAGTGCATTTGGTGACACATTTGAATGTCTAGGCTATAGAGTTGTGAATATAACCAATGCTAGTGAAGCCTTTTGGTACAGGGTTTTAGGTTCTGTCGAGTACGGACAGGTTACTATAGTGGCTGAGGAAATTGACAAACTCGACGAAAATAGTCAAATCATGAATATGCTCAAAACTGGATATCAACCAAACGCTAAGGTTCCTAGAATGAATAACGATAATGACAAGATGGATTTCTATTATCCATTTTGTTTCAAGATTTTGATTGCGGAAAGATCACCTAGAGAACATAAGGCAAGAGGTGTGTTGGATAGAGGATTTAAAATAAATTCCTATAAGGGATTTCCAGAATTCAAAATTAAGGAAATTAGGAATCCACAAGGGAATAAGTTAAGACAAAAAATATTGAATGAGATAATGGAATTCAGAAAAATATTACTTATCTACAAACTAATACATTTCAAAGATCCATTTGTTGAAGTCGATATAGGCCTTGATGGAAGAGATGAGGAACTGTGCAAGCCATTACTTCAATTATTTTATGCACTAGGAGCATCCGAAGAAACACAAAAAGAGATAGAGCAAACTTTACAACATTTCCTAAATATTAAAAATAAAAGGAAACAGAATTCAAGAGAAGCCTTGATTTATCCTATCGTCGCTAATACTATATCAAAATATGGATTAAATATTGATTCTGGAATAATATGGCAAGAAATAACTGACTCATTAGAAGGCCAGCGAGATGAAAAGAACCAAAATATCTTTCATAGTGCAGATTATGGAGACCTTTATAGATCCACAGTAATTGGAATGATTACCGATAGGTTTGGAGGAGAAATAGATCATAAGGAAAAAGGCAATTTGATAGTAATTAATCAAGATATCTTCAGGAGAATGGGTAAGCAATATGATAATACAAAAGGAATCCAAACTAGACTAATACCTGATTCACCTGAACCACCTGATTCACCCCCTGAAGCGCCCTTATCCCATGATAATGATAATATAATAAAGGAATGTGAAAATATGACCTCTCCCCAGTATCAATCAGGTCAATCAGATGAATCAGCCATGGATTACCCGCCTTCTTGTTACTATTGTGAAGAATGCTTCGACGGTATTGGGAAACAAGGTTATGAAAAGCATGTATTGAAGATACATCCAAAGATGCCATGTTATCCAGGATTAGCAGACGTTGAGTACCATTCCTTGATAGGCAAGGGAATGTGGTGGGAAATATGAAAAGATTCAAAGATTTTCTTGGCAATGAAATCACGGATCCTCGGTTCCTTAAAATATTACAACGACTTGATCAATTTAAAAAAAGGAATAAAGGACATAAAAATTTCTCTGGAATTACAGAAAATGCAAAACGTAATCAAATAATCTTGGTGAAATGAAAATATTGAGCTCGCAATTGCAAAGTAAAAAAAAGGAAAGGAAACAATTCTTAATCGAAGACCGTCGGAGAAGAGTCGCATCACTTCTGGCGCAATCAAGAACAGAGACAGAAATTGCGACAGAATTGCAGGTTCACGTCAGTACCATATCAAGAGACGTTACTTACCTAAAAAAACAAAGTCAGCAGTTTGTATACGATCTGGCAAAATCTGATCTTGCTTTCTACTATAAGCAATGTCTTGATGGTATTGAAGAGGTTAGAAGAAAAAGTTGGGAGATATATAATAACCATAGAAGCAGCCACCGTAACGATTTCCTAACTAATGCAAAAGACAAACTACTTTGTTTAAAACTAATAAAAGAATGTAACGAAGCAAAGTTTGCCTTATTAAAAGATGGGCCCTCAATCATGAATCTAAGATTGTTGGAGGAGAGAATAAGCAAGATTGAATCTAGATAAATCTGTAAATAAATTGATTGATAGAATAGAAAAACTCGATTCTTCAAATAGTAATAATAAATCTGATAGGATTAATTATTGGAAAGGTAAAAAGATAATTTCATTAGAAGAGTGGTTTCACATAAGTAGGACCAATTATTTAAGCAATCCCGACAAGCATAGAATCAAAGAAGGATTAGAATACATACCAAATAGTTACTGTGAAATGATATTCCCGCTTGGTGTTCCTGACGAGATTATTGAAAATGTTAATGAATGGCACAGGCACTACATAGAGTTAATGGATTATATGAAGAATCCAGATTTTGGTAAGAGAAAATGTAGGGATTGCCTATTGAGTCCGAATAACGAAGACAGTTATTTTGGCATCTACAAGTTTATAGCAAACGCACTTCAGATTACAAATTCATATGGTTTGGAAGACAAGAACAATAATGTTACCTCAATTTACCCATGTCAAGTAGTCAATTTTTACTCTTGTCCATACGATAAAGAAGAACAAAGCAAAACAGAAACGGTTACACGTAACGATCTTTTTTCTCTAAATCAAATAGCAGAAATTATTGGAAGGGCTCTTTCAAAAGCACTTAATATAAAAGCCAATCGAATAATCTATAAAATCGATTTTCTATCAGGTAAAGTTCAGGAGATAGACACATTTCTTCATGGAGATCCATACGCAAAGAATCTGCCAGGAGCATTGCCAATAGAGTACAAACTAAATGAAAGAATGGGGGAAATTGAAAATTTATCACTCATTCGAATGAAAGATTTAGATGATGTATTTACAATCTTAACAGACAAAGAAAAAATGAATACAGTATTCCAAATAGGATTAGATAAAAAGTATCTAGAACATAAAGATGAATTAATTGAATTCTTCATGTCTATAAAAGGTAACGTTAAGAGAGAAGATCTAACAACATCAACTCCTTTGTTATATTATGTTGGAAAGAATAACTGCTCTATATGCAGTCAACCTGCAAATATTGACTGTATAAACTGTATTGATAAGGACCTGTGGTTATGTGTGGACGATTGGAAAGCCCATGAAACGAATCATCATTAAACGCCCTGCGTCATAACTAAATTATCATCTGCATAGGTCTTTGAAAAGACGAGATTCATTTCCCTATCTGTATCAAATATTTATCATTTGAGTGAGTAACGTTGGTTGTAAAGCTTACTTGTTTTGGATTCACAGGCATAAAGTTTAGTCCGAGGACTTTTACCGAAATTACATATTGTCCTGAATGTAAAGATATCATTTACGATTTTTATCAGTGCTCAATTTCTCCCGCACCAGATTCTATTTCGTTAACACCTATATCTAGTGTGGTTGTAGGAGGAAGTTCAATAGACTCTGCTGTAGGGTTCTGAATCGCTATATCAGTAATCGTTCCTATTTCCACACCCGGACTTGTGTGTGCGACTCTTGAAGATGGTTCAAGGTCTGCGTGATATATACACAGTTTACCAGGTGTTGATAACTCTTCAATCAGATGAAGTTGTATACTTTGTATCTTTGGCGCTTGTCCAACTAAGATATTTAAAAGTGGTTGGAAGCTTTGATCACAAGGAATCTTGGTTGCTATATGTCCGTTAACTATTTTATAAGGACTTGCATCATAAACATGAATATAATCATTGGAAGGGATTACCTGACCGGCTAGCAATATTGTTTCGGAATCTCTCACCACGTGTATCGTAGAATCTGATTGAAAGATTGATTTGATTCTGCAGAATCGTTTGAGAATAGGAATGACTCTGCAGGTATAAATAGGAGGTGGGATGTTGATACACAAGTTAGAAACGCTGTAATTGTTGAAAAGATAAATAGTGAATGAGAAAAAGAACAATTCATTTTCCAGTTCGTATTAATAATATTAGACATCTATTTACACAATAAGTTCGAAAAGCACTTAACAAATATCGGGATAATGGGACAATAAAAAAATCTTGGTTTTATTTTATGTATAAATAATTACTTTTTTTATTAAAAGCAAGGTCAGACATGGTTAAAACCCTAAAATTACCATCATGCAAATATTTCATCTCCTTATTAAATAAATCCAGGTCAGTATTGTAATCATCCACCACTTTATCTCCTGATAGGAATTGTTCTTAATTGAATAGTTCTATCAGTGCACTTTAGATCCTTTACTATCTTGAATAATATTGCTGTCCAAAGAGGATCTTAAATGCATCCATGATTGGATTGGCCATTGACTCAGTAACATTAGATCTGGTTGAAACTGGTGTTAGTGGTACCTCCGTAAAATTAGGTGTCGACTTTACAACCGCCATTGTTTCTGGCTGTTCTGGCTGGAATTCTTTTATGTATAAATAATTACTTTTGTCATTGTATGCAAGATCTGCCATAGTTAAAACCGTAAAATTTCCATTATGCAGATATTTCATTTCCTTGTTAAATAAATCCAGGTCAGTATTGTAATCAGTGCCTTGATCGCCGACATTATGATAAACGATAATAGGGATTGCCCTTATTGTTCCATCATTATTATAGCTAGATTGGCTGTTAACCACTTGAATGAATCTATCATACAATGCAGCATCATCATATGAATTTTCATTTCTTGTCGCATCTTGACTCCATGCTCTGACCGCGTATCTATTGGCATAAGTTAGACCATTCTTATCTGTATATGTTTTACAGTCAGTTTGAGTAGGCTGTATTTCCGGATTATCGCATCTTAGGAAAGCAAGTGCATCATTGCCTGCTCGGGCTATTTCATAGTACTTGGCTACTATATTAATTACAGTCTTGTTATCAGAGCCACTACCAAATGGATATGCAAAGCTTTTAGCATTTATACCATGGTCTTGAAGACATTTCTTTGACCCGCTTAACTCAAATTCAATATCTTTCGTTGGCAATTTATCAAGGTGAATATGATGCATGCTGTGCGAGGCTATATCATGTCCCTCTCTATGCAGTGTCTCTACCTGTTGCCAATTCATGTATCCCTCTTTCGCTCCTATGTAGGTGCATACAACATAGAAAGTGCCCTTAAATCCATACTTGTCAAGAATTGGTTTTGCGTTTGTATATTGACTCTTTCGGCTATCATCAAAATTTAAAATTACTACTTTATCATCTGTTCGATTAGGGATGACGGATTGGCCATTTGTGACTAGAAATTGAAATTGTCCGACTAAAATAATCACAAATATTCCTGTGATCAAAAAGATAAACATGATAAGGATATTCCTATTACTATTCAACGACTGCCATCATTGTTCGACCATAATTTAAAGTTAGATGAGAAAAGTAGATTAAGATTATTGATTTAATTTAACTGAGTTACAGCTCCCATTTCTACCGTAAAGTCCTTCTTTTCATTTTGTTAAACTATTAAGTTATTCAACTCATTCTAATTAATGATTCGATTTATCGCGCATTCAGAATTTGATTGTATTGATCACTTTCGGTAAAAAATTTGCACAAAATGAAATGAAAAAATACTATGATTTCGGTTTTTCAATGCGCGCAATATTCCCTTACCTGAGTCCGAATAATTTCTTAAGGATTTCAAGAATAGGATATCCTTCTGGAGCTATCATTGGCGTAGTAACATTTGTTGTAATATTTGTTGTATATGGCTAACTAATATAATTATATATTTTAGTGCCATTTGGTGATATAATCCTCGAAACTTAAATTGAATATTATCTAGAGTAGCAAACGATTGGTAATAGTATTATTAATTCACTATCTCCACTATTGGGAACATTCAAGTCCCACCATCAAATTTCGCATATTTTCATTCATCTTGTCAATATACCCGATCCCTTTCTGTTGTTCATCTTTTGTTATACCTTCAATTGGACTTAAAACAAGAACTTTGGCATCCGGGATCTCCTGAGCTACTGCTGATGTATATCGTGGGTCTATCAGCTCTTCTGAGTAGATAACATGGAGACCTAAATTTTTTGCGAGCTGAATAATTTCTACGCTAACACCTATACTCAAGATGAATTAGAATTCTAGGGTTTATACATGTATTTA
>VBPR01000257.1 GCA_005877345.1 Nitrososphaerota archaeon | reverse complement strand
ATTTGCAACTATGCGGAATATGAACAAATCCAAAGAAATAACAGACGTTACTAAAAAAGAAAACCTTCCACTACGCGTGTTGCAGCTAGATGTCACTGACGATAAATCAGTTGTTGATGCGATCTACAACATCTCCAAGGAAAAGAATTCAATTGACGTGGTGGTTAATAATGCAGGATATGGACTAATGGGAAGTGTTGAGGACAGTTCAATAGATGAGATAAAAGCGCAATTTGAGACTAATTTTTTCGGAGCTATCAGAGTCATGCAGGAAGTAATACCTATAATGAGAAAACAGAAGACTGGAACAATTGTTAATGTGAGCTCAATTGCTGGACGCATTGGTTTTCCAATGGGATCAGCCTATGTTAGCAGTAAATTCGCACTTGAGGGTCTAAGTGAATCGATGTCATATGAGTTGAATCAATTCGGAATCAAGATCGTATTGATTGAACCGGGCGTAATTAATACAAACTTTACTTTTGTAACGCCAAAGAAGGTATTGGATACAAATTCATTGTACTCACAATTAATGAAAAAGCTGGAAGAAAATCTATTTTCGACAATTGCAAATGGGACATCCCCAAAAGAAGTTGCACAAGTAATACTACGGGCAATAACGGAAGCAAGTCCAGAACATAGGTACTTAGTTGGTAACGATGCTCTAGAATTAATTAATGCAAGGAAAAATAGCACTGATGAAGAATTTGAAAAGATAATTGTGGCGAATCTCTTAAAATAAGAAGCTGAACATGTGAATAAAGAGGGCTTCTTTCTGATAAAAATTAATAAAAACTCTCGAAAATTGCAGACATAAACTAGCAAATGCTACCTGATTTTATATGGCCAAGACCACTTTGCCTCTAGGATGTTCATTCTTTTGGTAATCTAGTGCATCACCAGCCTCATCCAGTGAAAACTCCTTCTCTACATTTACCCTTATATTATTTTGATCTACCCATTGTGCCACTTTATTTAAATGCTCCTTATCGGGTTGGGTGAATTGAAATATGGCTTTGACCCCATATTGATTCATTAGCTTTGAATCAGGTTGCTCTAGCATAGAAACAATTACGCCGCCTTTCTTCAATACTTTGAAAGATCTTCTGTAAGTGTCACCGCCTACAGTATCGAAGACTGCATCATAATTTTGAAGCAAGTCTTCAAAGGGTTGAGTCTTGTAGTCTATTACAGTATCTGCTCCCAGTTTTTGTACAAAAGGCTCGTCACTTGTACTTACTGTCGTTGCTACGTACGCTCCTAAGCTCTTGGCAAGCTGAATAGCGATTGATCCTATACCTCCTGCACCGCCATGAATTAGGATCTTCTGATCTTTTGATAAACTCATATCTTCAGTAAGGACTCTCCAAGCAGCGACACCCACAAGGGGTAGACCTGCCGCTTCAGTATAACTTAATCTCTTGGGTTTATTTGCGATACTTTTCATATTTGCGACAGCCATTTCAGCAAATGCTCCCGATCCACCACTTATTACACCAGCCTGTCCAAATACCTCATCTCCTTGTTTAAAATCTGAAGGAGAGACACCTTCTCCAACTTGTTTAATAACCCCAGAGAAATCTATCCCCAAGGTTGACGGGAATTGAAGTGGAAACATTTGTTGGAAACCACCTTCGCTAATTTTCCAATCTACTGGATTTACGCCCGCAGCTTTTATAGCGACTAAAACTTTTCCCGGAGATAAAGATGGTTCAGGCGTGCTTTGATTAATCTCAATAACATCGCTGCTTCCATATTTATTAATTTGAGCAGATTTCATACTGATTATAGTGCTTGGTAGTATTAAAGGGTAGATAATCGCAAATTGGGATATTAAGGTAGTTCCTTGAATTAGTAACTTACATATCATTACAATCTAACGAATAGCCACAAGTATGTTCTGAATGCGGCGAACTAAGGTATTAGTTCTTATTTCCACGTTGGAGGCCACGTCAATAGATAAGTCGCAACAATAACTGCACCAGCAACAATAATAACAAAAGACTAACTATTTTTTTATAGCTGCACAATAAGAATCGGACAAATATTAACAAAGATAGACAAAAACGACCATTTGACTTGCATTATACATAAATCAATTTATTGTAGTATATCGATACAATTTGAAGATAAATGAATAATAACAATATGTCAGCAAATAAAAATAAAGTAGTGATAGTCACTGGAAGTTCAACTGGGATAGGTTATGAGATCAGTGCATCTGGGGAATACGAGTAATTCCATTCCCGCAGTATCTGCTCAGAAAGGATCTAGTGTATCGGTGATAGGCGATACTTATCGCATTATTATTGATAGTGACCCAACCAGTGGTGCTTACGCCTTAGTGAATATGCTTTCCAAATTGAGGTTCGCTGCCTCATTCTCATGTCAACTTCCATGAATATACTAAAAGAGAAACGCTCCAGTTCCTCCCCATGGATAACGCTTGCAATCCTGAGCAGCCTTGGTATCATAGCCATGTCTGCAGAGACCATGGTACTTCCAGCAATTCCAGATATTATCCGTGAACTAGCTATATCTTATGAGAATTCGTCGTGGATATTAGCTTCGTTACTAGTTATGGGGGCAGTTATGACTCCCATTGCAGGCAAGCTGTCCGATGTTTATGGTAAGAAGAGAATACTACTGATAATTTTAGGAGTCTATATAATAGGTCTTTTA
>VBPR01000256.1:5428-5911 GCA_005877345.1 Nitrososphaerota archaeon | reverse complement strand
GCAGCTCTGCTAATTTCAAATAAAAATCCGGTGGTATTTTTTCTATTACGCCAGTTTCAAGCAAAAAATCAGGCGTAATTCCATCGGATTCGTACATCCTTATTAGGTCGTTAACACTGGGGATTTTTTTGGTTGTTAACATGGATTTGGCTAATGAATACATACGTTCTTTAGATGAAGAATACCTGCCAGATTCAATTTGTATTATTGTTCTAACATCATTCCTATGCTCCTTTAATTCAGGATACATTGATTTTAGCTGATCAATGTGTAAATCCATGATATCCTCTAAATTGACCCTCCAACCAAAACGAGCAAGTAATGCTAGGGTTCTTCTTAATATGATTCGTAGATTATAGCCCCCTCCTACATTCGAAGGCAAAGAACCATCAGAAATTGCAAACAATAAAGTCCTTGTGTGATCAGCTATTACTGATAGCGTTTCAAACGGTAAGATAGTTTTTTCTAGAACTTCATACGATA
>VBPR01000256.1:2823-5376 GCA_005877345.1 Nitrososphaerota archaeon | reverse complement strand
TATCCTGAAATATTGAGATAGAAATTCTGATTTCGAGTCGATATCGATACCAATAATGTCAGCTAGTTTTCTGATTACCGGTCCGAATGTAGCATCGTAACTTGTAGGGGTACCTAATGTAATCCAGGACAAACGCTCTAGGCCTGCTCCCATATCTATTATCTTGTTATCAAGGGTACGGTAATTATGCTCGTCCCCCTCAAATTCAGTGAATACGGCATTCCCTAGCTCCAATCCTCGAACATAATACTCCAAGGAATAACCAAAAGCTCCGGCACCCATCCAAACATCTTCAACGAACGTGATCTCTTCTGATTGAATACCAAGTACATCTTTAAGGAAGGCATGATCTAGTTCGATACACCTGTCCTTCCAATATCCACCAGGGGCATCTGCATTACAGGTTTGACCTATCATGCAGAAACTAGTATAATGTCTCCCAGTAAGACCAACATTTTCGATATCATTAAAACGAAGACACATTTGAGGAACTACAAGAGGGTTTTTTGGGATTTCAAATACGATTTTTCCATTCATTACCCTCTGGAAGTCTACAATTGAAGCAATCGTGAAATAAAGATCCTCTCTCCAACGACATACCACAGGATATCTTTGGATTAGTTCGTGATGATTTTTTCTGAAAAAACTACTCAATTCCTTCCAAGTATCTACAAAATCTAGTCTTTTTGTTGTCGGCGGATCACCTATAAAGCTGTAGTTTTCATGCTCAGGACAAGAATCTTTATCATTTATAGACCAAAAGAAATTTCCGCATAACTTGCAATTTTGTCTTTTGAATCCTTTTTCGTCGAATAATGAGACTCTGTAATATTTATCCGGATTTGAAGTAAAGAGCGATAATAGTGACTGTTTTTCCATTTCACACAAATTATTTGACAATGTTATTAATGCTTTTGTAAGTTTCGATTAAGACCTACCCCAAAAGGAATTTTACCTATTTGAGTTTTCTTAGCTTATTCTATTATCCCTCGTATGTTGTATACAACATTACGTTACCTCAGTCTATTTCCAGTCAGTACATTATTCTCTATCAAGATAATATAGTTAGTTACCACGTTGTTTCTGTTTCTATGATAAATTACCTAATGGCGTATTTGTAGCATTAATTAGTATATCTGTGTTAAAAGGTTAAATTAACCTTCATTAAAGTTCAAATTATCAAGGTTCGTCAGTCAATTTGGATAGTTCAACAGATCAAACGTGGAAAAGGACGCATTATTCGAAAAATATTGATACATCCATGAATGGAAAGGGTGTAATAATTGTTGGATGGATCTCTTCGATACGAGAGCATAGTAACATAAAATTTCTCACAATAAACGACAGATTTGGTAATATCCAAGTTATCTTAAAGAAAAATGAATATCCAACATCACTCACGTCTGAAATACCAAAAATTAGTGAACATGCTTCTATTGCGATAAAGGGTAAAGTTAGAAGTGAGCCAAAAGCACCAAATGGTATTGAAATAATTCCAGTTGATTTTAAAATTCTTTCTTTGGCTAATAAAAAGTCTCCTATCGTTATTCAAAGTAGGAAAGGAGTTGGTATTGATACCAGACTAGACCTAAGAGCAATAGATCTACGTAGACCTTATCTTCAGTCAATTTTTAGTATAAGATATACTCTATTGAACTCATGTAGGGAATTTCTTAGAAAGGAAGGTTTTATCGAAGTCAACACGCCTAAAATAATTTCTACGGCGACCGAAGGTGGTGCTACACTCTTCCCTATTTTTTATTATGATAGAGAAGCATTTTTGACTCAAAGTCCTCAGCTTTATAAAGAGCAGCTGACCATGGCATTTGAAAATGTTTTTGAAATAGGACCCATTTTTAGAGCAGAACCGTCACGAACAAATAGACATCTGTCAGAAGCCACATCAATAGATATAGAGAAGGCATATGCTGATTATAATGATATAATGGAAATTTTAGAAAGAATGATTCATTTTTTGTGGGATGAGGTAAAAGACAAGAACAAGTTGCATCTTAAATACCTAAAAATAGAACTACCAGATCCATCATTTCCATTTCGAAGATATAGATATTCAGATCTTATAGAAAAGTTGCAGAATGCGGGAGAATCAATCGACTGGGGGGATGACATTTCACAACAAAAGTTACGGAATCTAGATGATAATGATATGAAGAATTTTTACTTTATAATTGATTGGCCCACTTCAATAAAACCCTTCTACGTAAAGCCAAAATCTACGGGAACAGAGTGTGAATCTTTTGATCTGATGTATAGAAATCTAGAATTATCATCAGGAAGCACAAGAATCCACGATAAACAAGAGTTGATTGAAAGAATGAAAAAACAGGGATTAAACACTGATGCCTTTGATTTCCATTTGAAAGTTTTTGATTACGGTATGCCGCCTCACGCAGGGTTCGGGTTAGGGCTTGAAAGGTTAATGATGAGTATGTGTAACGTTGACAATATTAGGGATGTTGTTTTGTTTCCCAGAGACATAGATCGATTGTCACCTTAATAAATAATATATCTATCAAAAGATGACAATACTAT
>VBPR01000256.1:0-2816 GCA_005877345.1 Nitrososphaerota archaeon | reverse complement strand
CTATCTGAAGATGAAGCTAAAAAATTTCCAGAACAATTGGACAAGACAATTGAATATATTGATATTCTTGAAGAGCTTGTTTCTGGTGATTCGATTGTTCTAGATCTACAGGAAATGAAATTCGATGAGCTGAGAGACGATGTGATTAGAATGTCTGGCGGACAGCGAATAAACAAAAACCTGACAAAAGATGGTTTCTTAAGAGGGCCTAAGATGAAATAAGATGCCGAAGCTACAGGATCTACAAGCACATGAAGTAGTTCAAGGCATAAAAGAAGGGCTATTTACTGCTGAAGAGTACGTTAGTTCTGTCATTAATAGAATAGAAGATGTGGAATCAAAGGTACGTTCTTTTATCACATTGGATAGTGAAAGAGCTTTAACTTCTGCAAAGTTAATAGATAGAAAATTTAAAGAAAAAGAAGATATTGGTCAGTTAGGAGGAGTAACGGTAGGAATAAAGGATAACATTTCTACAAAAGATATCAGAACTACATGCGCATCAAAAATACTCGAAGATTATTTTCCTTCCTATGATGCGACAGTGATTCGGCATCTGAAGGATAATGGGGCGATAATTTTGGGGAAATTGAACTTGGATGAATTTGGTATGGGTTCAACTACAGAGTACAGTAGATATCATCCAACACATAATCCTTGGAACTTAGATTATGTTCCTGGTGGATCATCAGGTGGTTGTGGGGCTGCCGTTGCGACTGGAGAATGTACTGTTTCTCTCGGTTCAGATACTGGAGGTTCAATTAGATGTCCTGCAAGTTTCTGTTCCGTTGTTGGACTTAAACCAACTTATGGTAGGATAAGTAGATACGGTTTAATTTCCTATGCTAATAGTCTGGAACAAATTGGTCCCATTTGCAGATCGGTCAAGGATATAGTCATGATACTCAACATAATTTCTGGAAAAGATATTCATGATAATACAAGTATGTCATCATCCCCAATTACTATTAATAACAAATTAGACAAATTTGACATTGCGATAATAAAGGAATTGATTGATGGCAGTGATCTTGAAGTTAGAAAAACGGTATATTCTGCATCTGAAAAATTTAAAGAGATAGGATGCATATACAATGAAATATCGATAAAAAACTTGCATTACGCTTTGCCTTCATATTACACCCTTGCAAGCGCTGAAGCGAGTAGTAATCTTGCGAGATATGATAATATTCGATATGGGTTTGATCTTCCGATAGCAGAATATAAATGGGATACTTATTTTAGTAATGTTAGAAAAAACTTTGGAGAAGAGGTTAAGAGAAGAATATTAATAGGATCATATGTTCTCTCTTCAGGATATTATAGCAAATACTATCTCAAGGCTAGGAGGCTTCGCTCACTATTAAAGCTGGAATTACTTAAGTTATTCAAAAAATATGATCTGTTGATCGGACCAACAATGCCGATACTTCCATTTAAGTTTGGTGAAAAAATAGATGATCCAATTAAGATGTACCTTGTTGATATAAACACAGTTCTAGCCAATCTTGCAGGAATTCCTGCCATAACATTGCCTATTGGATTTAGTAACGGACTACCTATAGGATTGCAGATAATGGCAGCGCCATTTGAAGAACAAAAGCTAATCGATGTATCAAATGCCCTTGAAAATACTATCAATATTCAAAGGAGACCAAGTTTAGTATGAGTTTGGTAATGATCGGATTAGAAATTCACGCTCAAATAACTGAGCTTAAAAGCAAACTATTTTGTTCCTGTCGTGGAAACTATCGAGATCTTAGACCCAATACCAACATTTGTGAAACATGTTGTGGACTTCCGGGTACTTTGCCAATAATCAATAAAAAGGCAATAGAATATTCTACAATGACATCTATTGCTTTAGGGTGTAAAGTTCCAGACAAGATTATGTTTTATCGTAAAAATTATTTTTATCCTGATTTACCAAAAAACTTTCAGATAACCCAGTATAATGTCTATGGTTTTTCAAGTATAGGAGTGGACGGTTCATTCGAGCTGGATGATTCAAAAAAAATTAGAATTAGTAGAATTCAACTGGAGGAGGACCCAGGGAGAATTGCTTATGTTGAGGGTGGCATGAACGTTACTAACTCTGCTTTAATAGACTACAATAGGGCCGGTGTGGCTTTGATCGAAATAGTCACAGAACCTGATTTTACAAATCCAAAAGAAGTTAGGCTATTTTTAAATAAATTATCGTTAACACTAGAACATCTTGGTATATGCGATACTTTAATGGAGGGATCCGTAAGATGTGATCTGAATGTTTCTATGAAAGGTGGTAACAAGGTAGAAATTAAGAATATTAACTCTTTTAAGGAAGTTGAGAAAGCCATCAACTATGAAATTACTAGACAAACTAGCCTATATAACCGCAATATCAAAATCGAATCTGAAACGCGACACTGGGATGATAGGAAAAAAATTACATTTAAAGCAAGGGGTAAGGAGGAAGAACATGATTATCGATATTTTCCAGAACCTGATATTCCGATTATTGTATTAGGTGATAATTTTGTTTCTAATTTAAAAGATCATATGCCTGAGCTACCAAACCAAAGATTCGATCGTTTTGTATTAAAATATAATCTATCAGAACATACATCTAATATTCTCATAAACGATAAGAAATTGGCTGATTTTTTTGAATCTACTTTGAAAGTATATTTTTCGCCTGTTGAGGTAGCCAATTTTCTAATAACTGACTTTAAGAGTATGATAGAAGATGATAGTGACAATACTGACTATTTGAGAAATATGAAGGTGAAACCGGAGCATATAGCTGAATTGGTCAAAATGATTGAAGGAAATAA
>VBPR01000085.1 GCA_005877345.1 Nitrososphaerota archaeon | reverse complement strand
GAAGTTACTGTTTATGGTAATAAGGGTGTTAAGCAAGAATGGACTGCAGACGATGCGTATGTATATCGAATAAATGTTATTAGATGGAAGATACTATGATCGAATAAATGTTATTAGATGGAAGATACTATGAACTTACCTATCTTGATAAACAATTAAAAGTTCCAGAAACGTTACCCTTAGCCAATAAAATGGTAGAATCGTTTCAAATCAAAAGTGATATGGTTCTTCCATCTATATGAAGCCATTAATTCGACGGGGCTGGTCGGCTGAATCAAATTTGACATAATTTTTAGCCCCATTACAATCTGATGTCCATTCTGTTAAACCGTTGGAACCGTTCCTCCATCAATAACATACTCACTTCCGTTGATTGACATTACTCTATCGGAAACGAGAAATGCAACTAATTCTGCTACCTCTTCTGGACGACCTGGACGACCCATAGGAATGCCGCCAAGAGATTTCATTAATTCTTGACGGGCTGTATCCGTGTCGGTTCCCGATTGTTTGGATAAGCGCTCAATAAGTTGTTGTGCAGCAGTAGTTTCAATGAAGCCAGGAGCAATTGAATTGACTCGAATACCCTTAGGTCCGACTTCATTTGATAATCCCTTGCTATAAGTTGTTAGTGCAGCCTTTGCCGCGGCATACGCCAACGTCGCTTGGTAGAGAGGAAGCTTTATTGGGAGATGTTAAAATCGTGGCACTAAGGAAATTTAGTCGTCACGTTCTTAACAAAATCATTCATTAATCGTAAGAATTCTTTGCACACTTCAATGACGTCCGCTTCTTTGTAATCATCAAACAACCATTTGACTCTAGTATTCGAAATGGCAGAGCGTTTACCTCCATTTTCTATAATTGAAGCACTAACATTTTTTTGTAATGGAAGGTCTGTCCTATGCACCCTGATATTTCTCTTGGTTAGTAATAATTTTGCTACTTTATCTCTAGTTAATTTCTTAAAGTTATTATTATAACCCTTGATAAATGCGATGGCGTTCGGATTATTTCTTCTCCTTGCTACCTCTTCAAATATGTCTTTATTTAGTCTCTTATCTAATGAAATCTTTAATCCGTATTTCACATTGTAATCTTCTAACAAATAGTCAGGAATGCTTCTTGTCGCAGACAGATAGGCACTTAAATTTGGAATAAAATCTTTCCTTTCGGTAGCCTTCTTAATCTTATCTAAGAAGTATTTCGCTTCTTCTATTTTTTCATCTACAACCATTATGAAACGTATTTCAACATTCTTCTTATATCTTTGACATCGTTATCACCAAGTGCGAAAAATTAATAATCGGACTTTTTGGTGAAGAAATAAAATAATTGGGTTCTGGCGAGGAGTAGGCTATTTCATTAGCATTCTAATGATAATTTCAGGATTCCTTGGTGCTCTTAATACCTATGGTTTAAGCCTTGTCGGTGCTATACTTGGTTTCATCTTCAATTGGATGTTAAAGAGAAGTGCATCACAAGAAAAGAATGGAAAAATATCTTAAACAAATGCGGGATAGTACTGAAACTGATGAACAGCGTATAATGAGAAAATATGAAGAAGATTCGAGTCATTGTGCGAATTGTGGTAAATGGATGCCTTGGTGGAATACAAAACCATTATGCAAAGAATGTGGAAATAAAGAAGTGGAATCATCCGATGCTGAGTTATCCGATGCTGAAATGGATTTAGCAAATGATGAAAAGAAACTAGCCGAACTCGAAAGTGAAAAACAAAATGGAGAGGAAGAAAAAAGAACATTCCCAGAAAAGCAAGAAAAGGAGTTGAAAGATGAGGAAGAACTTAGAGAAGAACAGGGGATAAAAGATGAAATAAAGAAATTAGAAAATAAAAAGAAACAATTAGATGTTCCGGGTCATATCCGCGATAGTGATTATTGGCTGCAACTATTCGTACTTTGACATCTTTCTCATTTTCCTTTAATTCTTTCATTTTATTGGCCCAATTTCTTATCTCTTCAGTTCTATCGATTTGTAATTTACCAAATTGAGTTTCAGCTAGTCTTCGACCTCCAATTAATAAGATATACAAAATCAGATGTTACTATCGGAGGAGTTTGTAATCTATCCATTTGACTCCACTGAACACTGGAGCTATCATCTTCTTTTTTCCAAATGGTATTGCTGTAACTACAAAGACAATGTGTTTGTATCAGATAGGGAGATGAAGATTAGGCAGAAATATCTGAGATTTATTCGCAGTTAGTGAATACATTATAACTAGTCGCTCTATTGCAAATGGTTTTTTATATACAATGGTGAGAATAAGTACTCACAATATTTGGAAGAAATTAGATGCAAGATTGTTCCAAAACCAGAGAGAAACACTAAGACGGTTATTGGAGGGGGTGAGAACTATGGAAAACGTCCACTATTTGTGGGCCATGGTACTGGTTTAAGAAGGTACTCCTGTGGGAACTGTAATCTTGTTCTTATAGACAATGTTGGTGAAAATATTCGTTTAGTCAACATTGTATTGAAATGTCCTGACTGTCAATCCTATAACGAACTTCCCGATTAATTGTGCTATTGGCAGGGTCATACGTTATACAAATGTCAAAGTTACTTTCTCAATACTATTAGACATCTGTTTCAATATTTCATGAAATACTACGCCTGCATGCAAATAGACACTAATACAGTTAGTTTTGTTCCTTGTTAGTGTAACATTACCGATTACCATAATTAATCATAAATAGCAAAATAGCAAATAATTAAAGTTATTTCTAGAAAAAAAGAAAAACTGTGGAAATTTAGTTGCTCACAATAATAAATAGAATTATAGCGTGTTTATAATTTTACAAAAATTAAATGAAACTTGGAAGGTGGGACTCGAATCCCTCTAGTATGGTCTCGGAGTACATGCTTCAAGTGTTGACAACATAAAATTATTTAATTTCTGATATTTATTTGTCTTATGGTTAGTAACATAATATACTGTCTCTTTAGTTCCACTAAAAAAATTTTGATGTGTTCGCGCTCTCATTATGAACACACAACTTTGCAAATCTGGCTTGTATTTAACTGCCCAACATGCTATAAACACGTTATATTTCCTACAAACGATATTCTAAATCCAATAGAAGGCGTATTACAACTTCTTAACTATTCACAAGCCGAAAATTAAAAAGACCAATAATACAAGCCGATTGTGTAAGTATGAAGGCTAACGTGGAATTAAAATGCGAAGGTAATCCTAAAAGTAAAGAAAGGATATTTTTTTATGCGAAGAATGTTTATGGACCATGACATCACTTGACAAGTCTCGCTTGGATGATATAATCGGAAAGGAAAATACATGTCCGATGTGTTTTCAAGGACCAGCTGTCAAGCTTTCCTTTAATTTTGAATGATTCGTTTACATATGCCTATTCAGAAAAAAGAGGCCTTGAAGTCAAATTTGGCGTTACCAAGTGAATAAAGTTTGAAAGTTAAAGTCGACAAGCCTTTTACCGGTTACTCTTACTAAATCAAGTTTCTAAGCTTCATTGCTCAATGTACTGTAGAAGTTCTTCATATTAACTCGCGGATAACTCAGCGTTAATCTCACCGGTTAAATTTGCAAAATTAAGGCAAACTGACGGAATGGACTTCGTTGTCACAATTCTTGCACATAAACCTATTACAACTTTGACACCACTCTACTTGACTGGCTGAACTACAAGAGTCGCATGACTCCATCCTATTGCATCCCACCGATGTCAATGTTTATTTTTTTATTCATGATACTTTTCTTAAGGTCAACATCACTATTAAAGAACAATGGCATCGATTGGCCAAAGCCTAAGTGGGCCAAAAATCATTTTCAGTAATGGAATGTGGCATCTTGAATTTGGAATGCAAGGCACTCTTGATACAGGCCTTTCGATATAGCCTTCAAGATTCCCTGTTGTACTGGCTTGAATCTTTTTTCATCTAAAGCGATGTCTTGGGGAATATCAATCTGTATTTCCATTTTAAGTAGTAACTGATTAGTTTCAACCTATATTGACAGTAGACAATTATAATTTAAAACAGTAAATGTTAAGTTCGCCTAAGGTTTTAGATTTTGGAATCCCTATCAACAAAAATAATATTCAAAAGCCAATTGGATGAGTTTGGATTTTTAAAGATTTTGGCCCTAGCTTAACTAAGTCGCTATAAATTATCAGCCGTATTGGCTAACTTACAGTTTTTAGTAATTCACTGCTTTAAGGACCAAACTTTAGCCACCGTGAATTTCCTTTTCTAGGGCATCTTTTAGCAAGTTTACATGATTTAACCTATCAGACTTTATTTTTCTCCATGTATTGGCGAGTTCCTTTTTATTTGCATTCTCAGCATCCTCTATGTAAGTATCAATCGTATCGTAAAGGAACTCCGCATCCTTCCCCATGACTTTTAAAATATCGTACATTCTATCGGATAGCGTAGCTGAATTCTCCATAAATTTTATATTGTCAAAAAACTATTTAATGACTTTTAGTCGGTACAATAAATTTGATAAAAGATGTGCATCAAATATACACGAGATTAGAAGGGAAATTTATAACCGTTCCAATTTTTCCAGCTTCTTTACAACTCATGATATGTGATAAACAGAAACGGCATGATTGACAAAATTTTCATATTCAAAGGTAACTGGCACGACAAAGAGGACATTAAACAAGAACCTGAGCAGGACAACAATTACAATTATCACAATTATAACAAGAACTATATAGACAAGTGTGTTTAATACCATGTTAACCTAATGTGTGCATAATTATATAAATAAAGGTTAAAACTTCATAGTCAGAATTTATATTCTTACTACTAAGAACAGAGGTCAATAGTGGTTTTGATTGATTTCTCGCCTTAGTTTATGTCTAAGTTTGATTTATTTCTGATAAATGGAATTATTAATTCTTTTTTCTGTTCTAAAGATAGGTCTTAATCCGAAGAGTAAAAAAAGGAAAGGTTGTGCTAACACAACAATAGAAATCAATCTTTCCTATAAAATTCAGCGTCTTCCTTACTTATTGAAAACAAAACTTTGTCTCCATCGAAGCGATTAACTAGACTTTTTGGCAGATAAAATTTGCCTTTGTCAAGAACTCCTTTTTTGGTAACGACGATATCGGGTTCTACCTCGTGTACTTCACCTAAATCATAGTCATTTATACCTCGTGCTTCTTTTTTAGGATTTGGTCCCAGTTTGTGATATTGCTCATGTGATATATGGTTCAATATTTAATATAAGTATTCAATATTTCTGCTAAGAAAAGACTGCTATCGAGCTTGGTTTGTTACCAAGAAGCGACTGCTATAAGTTTGGGTAATTATTAGTAAACAAAAGAAAATCTTTTAACATCAAAATATATAATATGTAATACTAAAGTTTTGGTATTACCATGAAGAAAAATTGATACCATACTTTGTAATAAATTCATAGCCTGAGGCAGTGAGAATTGTAATGGTCTTATATTATTAAGTGCTGAGTTTATTAAGTGCTGAGTTTATTGTCTTCTGTATAAATGGTGTCTCGGGTTTCTGTCCCGTTTCCCGAAGCACTATTGCGGCAGAGGAGAAAGGCCAAATACGGAACTGGCCGAAAAAAGCTCCTTACCATACAGGAGACTAACTAATCAATCATTTGTTACGACATGTTTTTTCGCTTAGGTATTACTACAAAGCAGTTTGTACCTCTATACGTATTTTTTAATATAGTCTTTTATCCTCCACAGATTTTTAAATCTTCTTGAAGTATTAGCATGCTCTATTCTGACGAAGCGTTATCCTTCGCTAATTTTGTGCACAGGGCAAGGTGTCTATCTTCCTCTTTGAGAATAGCTCGCACCTTTGTTCCAAATTTCTTATTTTTTACTTCCTTTGCAACCGCAGTAAGAACTTCATAATGAGTCACTTCCCCTCCTTCCCCTAAACATAGAAACTCTAGGGCTCCTTGTGTATCAGGCTCTTCACCCAAATAAGTTTCCATAATCTTTGAAGCCTTGTCCGCTTGTCTCCTCCGCTTTATCTTCAATCGTGGCAACTTGGAACCCGTCACTTTCGTTCAAATCCTGAACCAGTTCGTGCATCTCTTGTTCTTGTTTGCTAGCTTCGTCCCTCATTTTCGATAATCTCTTCATTTGTTCTGGTTTCAATAGCCCACGTGAATCCAATTCCTCGACAGCCTTCTGAGCAGCTTTTTCTAAACCTATTGCTTCGCCAATTTTTTCTTGAATCATTTCGATATTTGCCATTCTATGATTAAAATGGTACATTATTCTTTAATAATATGTCAACTGCATTGCTTACTGTAATTCATTGATTGTCAACATCTATGAAATTTCCCAATTGTATTAAATTGGTTTACACAAACAGGTTTTACGCGATAGTAATAAAAACGAATGGAGATTGAAACTACTTGCTCTCTTTAATTAGTTCGTAAATTAAATATGTATGAAATACTACTACCAGATGCCTAAAAAAATGAGGATTAAACGGGTTCACCTGAACCTCTCTTATTCTTATCTCTCTTGACCGCAGTTGGTTCGTGTTCGGCTATGTCTTCAGGATTCATCGGTTCCTTACCTCCTGCTTCGTTATTTTGTCTGTTAACTTCCTTTTCTTCGTCTGAGCCAGTGTATGTATCAGGGTCAGCAACTTTCTCTGCAGAATCGGTAATCTTCTCTGCGGTATCCTTAACGCCTTTCTTTATTTTTTCAAACGTGTCTCCAGTCATGATAAATAGTGTGTATTATATTATTTAACACTTCAATGCCAGAGTGGGAAACTATAGATCCTATAAATTTCCTATCCGATTGTTCTCCTTCTGAGTATCAGCAATTTTCACCAACTGGAAAATCGGGCATGGTCTGTCGATTATCATCATCTAACTTAATTAATGTCAATTTGTAAATATGGAAAGTCTTAAAGACAGTTGCTAAAGTTAGTCTTGCTATTTTAACAGATTCGAATCGGTCATAAGACTTATACAATAATTTCTTTCCTATAGGGGAGAACTTAAAAAAATATAACTCTGAACAGAAACACAGAAATACAAAAATAGAAAGTCGGTTCCTATTGCGAAGGATTCGTGGTCTAAATCATTGCTTGCAGCAATGGAGTGGATAACATAAAGTGGGTCTTTCAAGCCAATAACCTATAAAACAATGTTGCACAGTCGTGTCTAATGAGAAAAAAACTGCAATTTGGAGCTATGTTTTCAGTCCTTGCCGTAGCCCTAGTTTATATGACAGTGGCGGACTCGCAAATTTCAACAATTCATGCTTTAAACGCCACTGGCAATGCAAGCTCACAGGCGAAAGTAGCTGCTTCCAATATCATAAAGAATGCAACGGCAAAAATAAATATTACTGCTTCAAATGACACGGCAAAAACAACCGCAAAGTTAAATGTCACGGCTACAAAGGCTGCTGGCAACGCAACTGAGAAGCCAAATCAAACATCACCTAAATCCCCAGCAAATGCAAGTGCAAAGGCAAATCAAACTGCAGGAAATGCCAGTGCAAAGGCAAATCAGACTGCATCAGAACTAGGAAAGAATGCCAGTAAAATAGGAGGACAAATCATGAATACGACTGAAGATGTAGGCAAGAAAATAGCTGGTGGTCTTGGCAGCTTACTTGGTAACGCCAGTGAAAAACTGAAGCAAGGCTCAAAGTAACTGTCGCCTTCCGAATTTTTTTCAAAGAACTTTCTGCTTACATTTGCCGTACGCTTCCAAACCTTTAACTTTTTTATAACTTGTTGAATATTAATAGGAGAGAACTAAAGCAGAGTTCTTTTTCATCCGTTGGGCCTGGTCACGTTCGCAGTACCAATCTACCATGGCCCGACGCAAAAATAATTTAACCTATAGGTCTGACGTCGTGTCCAACCCATTTTTACAAAGCGGTGGATTTTGCTTTTCGCATATGATATATTGAAATAAAATGCTGCACTTTACATTATATGTCGGGAAGGTTAATTCCAAAAGACAAGGATTATCCCAAGTTGTCAAAAGCTACTTCAGGGTATGTCGAAAATCCGTATTTTGAGAAGTCTGATTTAAACAGGGGATATTTTTGCTACGATTGCATTTATTTCATAAATGGGAACGATTGTGCTATAGTAAGAAAAGATGGTCCTGATGTGAATGGAGAAGAAAGTGGAATAATTGCTCCACATGGACTATGTACTCTCTGGATTCCAGATGAAACCAAAACAAATTAGGTGGTTGCATTGATAAAATTTGGCAGAAAAATAAAAGAAGCCGTCAGAGCAATAGACAACCTCTCCAAATTTAAAAAATTTAGCAAACTCAAAGCTTCTTACATAGAGTACGATAAATTTGCTGATTCTAACTTGCGTCAGGGGTACTTCTGTTATAACTGCATTTACTGGGTCAACACACTCGGAGGGCAATGTATGTTAGTCAAAAATGAGGGACCAGGCGTTATGGGTAAAAAATCAAACGTTATTGCTCCTCACGGATGTTGTACAGGGTACGAACCAAATTATGATAAAATCGATGATACCAGGAAGGGAGAACAGCACAAAAAATTAAGCACAGCAGATGTTACAGATGTTGCCAGCAAATAGCCTAACATCGATAATGAATCCACTTAGTTTCTAAAAGCCTAGTTTTTTATTACTGCTTTTTTCTTGAGAATTTGTTTGTTGTAGCAATCTAGAATTACAGCTACAAGTATACGAAAATTAGGCCGGGTCTTCAGTAGCATTATCGTCATCGACCATCTGTGCTTGTTTTTCTATCGGGTTTTCATAAATATCTGTTTCTGGGTTATCTTTTGCTTCACTCAGGCTATTTTGATTCTTTCGCGTGCTGAGTTTATTTTTCCACGTCTTGTTTACTCATGTAAGTAAAAATGGACAACAAAACATAAGAAGCTGTTAAAAGCTTGCAGCTTGCTCAAATAAAACTGGAGTATAAATTAAACGCAACCACTACTTCAGGCTCCTGTCTAATGTTGATTGCCTCGAAGCTTCAAAAAGGAAATTTCTAGCGTTTTCTAGTACTGCATTTTCCTTCTCAGACTAGACCGTGCCGAGCATTTCTTTGAATTCAATTGCGTTTACCACAGCTCGAGCTCCATAATGGTTATTAAAATAGCCTCTTACAACAGCTGTTTCATTAGATAATTGTCTGACCTTGTCGACCCAGGGTTTTAATTCCTCCCTTGAGTAAAGATAATTGTATCTAGGCTTTATCTGTCACCGTTTTCGGTTTCATCGAATTCATAAATAGTCTATGGTGAAATCAATACTTCACGTCTAGTAACGCATCTTTTTTACTAATACCGAGCGGTTTGTATTTGTAAGCTAGGATTTTAGTTCCTATTTAATACTAGAGTCATTTTTGTAGAATTAATCTTTAAACTGGAAACTTGGAAATTGGTATTGGAAGTTAGTTACTGATAAAGGTAAGATTGCTAACTTTACATCAGAATTCTATACTGGTCCTGAAAGTAGTTAGCTGCATGTTGAAGTCGTTCCCATTTCATCACTTTTACTTTTTTCTTATATCTAAAATATATCCTTCCGGATATCTTAAATCAAATCCTTCAAAGATAATGATTAATTTTATGATTTCTAGTGGATATGTAGTCATTTAAAGTATATTTGATACCAATTATTAATATTATCTCTAATAAATATCAATTTTAATTCAAATGGTTTGATATTGTTTATATTATAAGGCCAAGGATTTCATCACCTTAGACATTTCTTCAATACATACCTTTAGATAGGTGGTTGACGTTATATTATTATGAGTATTTGTATCTTATGTCAAAATCCTTACGAGACACGCGACACGATTATGGAACAACGTTTAGTAGCTGACACCGAATTTTGTAACATATGCTTTACTGAGTTTATGATAGAGGAATTCAAATTCGATAGTAACATCTTGTCAAATATTAGAGGACAAACATCATTCTAATCTGCTCAAGATAATAGGAATACCTTTTACCTCTTCCTTAATCTTAACTGTATAGTTTTATGTTGTACATGCACAGACTAATCATATGACTCCATAATTTTCAATATGGACCAAATCCAAATAGTAGTATAATGTATCTCTAGGAAAGATTAAAGTTCTGAATTGATAATTGCTTCTTTTTTAGTCTTTCAACCGGAAGGGATGTGTGACGATATCAGTGCTAAAGGTAGATTTCTAGTATACCAGAAACAAGAATCTAAGCTTTAAACTTTTCTCATTTTCTAGTAATATTATGATTCTAGTTTTGTATTAAATTTCAAACAGCAACGTTAGGAGCCAAGTAATTTGCTACTACAGAACCATGGTGATGTATCAATAACCATTTTTTATTGGATTTGTTGTTGTTGACATTCTGCTTTTCGAAGATATTTGTAGCAATGACACCCATTCTGATACTATTTTCATTTTCATCCTCTATAACAGAATCAATATTTTCTAAACAAACAACTATGGCTATATTTTCAAATGCCTTTATTTTTATATTTGAAATAAAGAATTTTATCATCTTGGTATTTTCAAATATCCTCACCCAACTTTCCCTTATTGCTGTCCAACTGGTAAACATCTCCCAACCAGGATGTATGCAGATAGTATCATCACTATGTTTCCAAGCCGCATCCATTTTTTCAATTGATAGGCTTTCAAATGCTTTATAGAATTTGCTGTTACTATCCTCTATAGTTTGTTGTACGCCTTTTTCTTCATCCATTAGAAATTATGCTATAGCTCTTATCATTTAAAAATAATCATTTGCTTGACATGACACTGTAATGAAAATAAAGCAAAACCAGTCAATTCTATCTGCT
>VBPR01000084.1 GCA_005877345.1 Nitrososphaerota archaeon | reverse complement strand
ACTTTGAGAGATCGTGTCCCATCATTTCAATTCCATTGGAGCAACTGTATCTTTTCCTTCTCTGCTTTCTGCTTTGTTGCCTGCTATTAACTTGATTGCTTGCTTTGTATGCGCTGACCTAATTGACGATAAGAAGAGCTATAGCGCTCGCATGTATATTGTGCCTAAGATACCAGCTAATAAAGATAGTATTTGCTACTCCAAATTCATATATTGGCATGGATTTCGATTACATTATGGTTAATTTCCATACAGCAAAGAAGATCAACGCTCCTGTTTCCGAGGTCTGGAAAATTTTATCCGACGTTGATAGAGAACCAGAATTCTGGCGTGGAACAAAATCCATTAAAAACATAACCAAATCAGATAAAGTAGTGGAGAGAGAAGTTGTAATTGCTTTCAAGAATTCAGTTTGTAAAGAAACCGTTACAATAGATCCAATGAAGTCTATTACAACAGTAATTACCGACGGGCCACTAAAGGGAAAAAAGGTAGTTGTCATTAATCCCGATGGAGACCAGGAAAGTATAGTTGACGTTGAATGGGATATTAGACTATCGGGTTTCATGGGAATTTTTTCAAAGATGGTTAAAAAACATATTCTGGAAGGTACTAACGATGCGTTAGAAAGAATCTCAAAAGTGGTCGAAAAGTAGTCTCCAATCGTTACTAAAATGATACAACGATTGGATAAAAGTGGATCTCTAAACTATGAAAAATATAGGGTGTATAAGACTAACAGATGAAGGAATTAAAATAGCTAAAAGTATACGCAATAGACATGAGATTTTGGCTGAATTCTTTAGTGTTTCATGATGCAGAAGGAATTGATCATCATTTACATCATGGAACACTAAAGAAATTGGAGGAATTTATCATCGCAATGAAGAACTAGTCAACATCGACTATTGATTGAATTTATTCCCCTCAGTTAATTTATCTTGAATTATCAATAGGACATACTACTTTAGTTCTTTAAGTAAAGTATCTACTTTTAATGTATTGATAATATCAATTTTTTTCGCCCATCCTCTTCTTGCCTGACCTATTCCAAATAAAAGGTAGGCAAAATGGACGGGATGATGCGCATCAGAATTTATGGCCAGTTTTACTCCATTTTGTACTGCCAATCGTATATGTTCATCTCTTAAATCCAACCTATTATAACTGGAATTGATTTCAAGAACAGTTCTGGTCTCACACGCAGTATTAAGTATTTTTTCTACGTCTATTGAATAACCTTCCCTTTTGTTTATTATTCTACCTGTAGGGTGAAATAATATGTCTATGTTTGGGTTTTTTGCTGCCTTGGTGAGTCTCTCCGTTTGAATATCCTTCGACAATGAAAAATTTGAGTGTATTGAAGCTCCTACGATATCTAGCTTATCCAATACATGCTTGACTATATCAAGGGTACCGTCTTTAAGAATGTTGACTTCGGCAGAACTCAAAATCCTAAACCTACTATCAGTTGAGTATTCGTTTATAACATCATTTAATTCTTGTATTTTATTTATTTGGTCTAGCAGTTGGTTTTCATTCAAACCATTTGCCAATCTAAGGCTCTTTGTATGATCAGTAATTGCGATATAATCTAATCCAAATTTTTTTCTTGCCTGTAAAGCCATATCTTTTATTGACATTGTACCATCGGTTTTTTCACTATGTGTGTGGAGGTCTCCTTTTAGATCACCATAATCTATTAAATCTAATCTCTCCTTTTGATTATTAGAAAAATACTCAATTTCGCCACAATTTTCCCTTAGTTCAGGTGGGATATAATCAAGGTGGAGTTTTTCATAAATTTCTTGTTCGTCGTCCCCGGCAATTTGTTTCTTTTTTTTGGTAAATAGACCCCATTCATTAAGATGAAGTCCAATTGAAATAGCCAAGTTGCGTAACGAAATATTGTGATCCTTGTTTCCAGTAAAATATTGTGAAGCGGAACCAAAACTTTCTTCAGGAACTACCAACAAATCAACACCAATTCCATTGCTAAGTTCAACAAATGCTTTTGCTTTGCCTTTACCCTTAATTTCTTCGACTTCAGGCATATTGACAAAAAAGTTAACCACTTTTTCTGGTTCTTTTGTAGACACTAAAATATCAATATCTCCCATAGTCTCTTTCATACGCCTGAAAGAACCTACGACTGCACAGCGAATCACACTATCTTCGGTGGTCAATCTGCTCTCTATTTTTTTTATCAGAGGATAAACATCTCCCAGTAAGTATCTGGTTTTATTTTTTTTTGATAGTTGAATCGTTCTCAGGATATTCTTTTCTTTCATCTTTGAAAAACCGTTTAACTTTGCGATTCTTCCCTCAGATGCTGCCTTTTCTAAATCAGATATGCTGGTGATTTTCAATTTCTCGTAAAGTATCTTTATTGTCTTGGGACCTATCCCTCTCATATTATAAAATTCAGATATCTTGAGGGGTATTTTCGTCGTTAACTCTTGATGATAGTCGATTTTATGTGACTTGATAAATTCCTCTATCTTTAATGAAATAGCATTACCAATCGAAGGTATTTTTCGAAGACCCTGAACACCATTTTTAAGATATATTTCTTCAAGTCCCACAGTCAAATTCTCGATTACATCTGCAGCCTTTTCATATGCCCTGACCTTGTAGACGGTATTTGGATCATTTTCCGCTATCTGGATAAGGTATGCAATTTCATGAAATATTCTGACAATTTCAACATTTTTCATTTCATGATTTTATATATCCTGTATAAGTCACGTAATAATAAATTTAGTCTTTAAAAATGGTGCTAGGGTGAAATTCATATCATGATTAGGCGGATGCATTCAATATGATCTCTAGATTCGGAATAAATCAGTTACACAGTTGTCTATTACCGGCGTGAACCTAATATCTGAATTCAACCCTTGAATCACTTTGAGTTCAATTTTTTTCCACATAAGTTAAATGGTATAAGAATTCTAATAGGTATCATGATTGAACTTGGATACGATTATCCGCTCTATAGGCCACCTTCAGAAGCTAATTCGGTCATATTTCAAATTACTTTCGGATGTTCCTTTAACAAGTGTTCATTTTGTAATATGTATAGAACTAAAGAATACTCTGAGAGACCGTGGGCAGAAATCAAAAGCGAAATCGATATTGTATCTAAATCATATCCTCAAACCGAAAAGGTATTTCTAGCAGATGGCGATGCCTTAAATCTCTCAACAGAAAAATTGATTCAAGTCTTGGATTATGTTAAGGAAAAATTTCCAAATTTAAAGAGAATTTCTTGTTACGCGATGCCGAAAAATCTCCTTCAGAAAAGATCTGATGAGTTGACTTTACTCAACGAAATGGGACTAAATATGTTGTATGTCGGAATAGAAACAGGGCAAGATATACTACTGAAAAAAATAACCAAAGGAGCCACTTCAAACGGAATTATTGATGCATGCAACAGGGCGAAAAAAAGCGGGTTCATTATCTCCTGTATGATTATTTTGGGTATTGGTGGTAAGAAATATTCAATTGAACATATAAAAGAAACAGCTAAAGTAGTAAGTGAAGTTTCACCAAACTTTCTAGCTACCTTGACACTAATTCTTGAAGATGGTGTATATGATGAGTTTATGCAAAAATTTGGCGAACCATTTGAATTTTTGGATGATTCATTAATACTTAATGAGCTTGAAATTCTAGTCGGTAGCATTACACCTTCTTCATCTATTGTCTTTAGGGCTAATCATGCTTCAAATTTATATTCGATTGGTGGGAACTTGCCGGAAGACAGGGATAAAATGATTCAATTAATAAGAAGCTTAAAAGAACATCCTGAATTATTAAAACCAAGGGTATTACGTAGATTTTAATATTATGAACATAACAATTTAGAAACACGGTTTGTTTCATGAATTTGATTGTTCGTACATCCGAACGATATTGACTATTTGATTCACTCGTCAAGACAGTTTGATAGAAGATTTTTGAATGAAATGAATTGAATATCACATCTGGCGACGGGACGAATTTAAAGAATTGGAGTAACAACCAATAACTCACCACCGGGTGTAGCTGAAGCGTTACCTTTAATTGTACTAGAACCAAAAAACAATCATAACTCGTATCACATACCTTCAAAATCTATAAACAATCTAATAGCTAGTTCATCAATGATTCAAAACAAAATTTCAGTTAGTACACTTATCAGAGAATTAAACTTGTGCATAAATTAATCAACATCTGTATTCTTCTATTAGTAACTTATTTTATTTTTATTTCTTGTATCTCTCCCATGTATTTTCTTAATACATTCGGTACTATTACGGTGCGATTATTTGTTTGATAATTTTCAAGAATTGCAACCATTGTGCGTTCCGTAGCGACAAGTGTACTATTCAGCGTATGTACCAGCTGTGTTTCTTCATTGACTCTTTCTCTATGACGTATACTTAATCTTCTCGACTGGAAATCAATACAATTAGAACATGATCCTATTTCTCTATACTGATTTTGTCCGGGCATCCATGCTTCTATATCATAGGTCTTTGAAGAAACTTTGCCTGTATCCGCACTACACAACAGTACTACTCTAAATGGGATTTCTAAATTTTGGTAAAATCTTTCTGTGACATTTAACATTCTTTCGTGTTCATCAAATGAATTTAAGGAATCTGAGATCACAAATTGTTCTACTTTTTCGAACTGATGAACCCTGAAAATTCCCTTCATGTCTTTACCATGTGCACCAGCCTCCTTTCGAAAGCATGGACTGATACTCGCATATCTTAAGGGCAGTTTTCTTGAGTCCAAAATTTCATCCATGTGCATTGATGCCATTGCGTGCTCCGATGTACCAATCAAAAATAGATCTTCATTTTCAATTTTATAAATCACATCTTCAAAATCATCCATGATAACAGACCCCTTAATAGCATCGTTCCTTAGCATAAACGGCGGTTGAATCAATTGGTAGCTATGTTCAGCAAGAAAGTCCAAGGCATAGTTTATCAAAGCCTGGTTCATTTTAACAAGCTCACTTTTTAAGAAATAAAATCGAGCTCCAGATATTTTTGCAGCTCTTTCCATATCAATTAGTCCAAGTGAATTGGCCAGATTAACATGGTCGATCTTGAAGCCAGATTTAATGTAATCATCATGCATTCTGATAACAATATTATCCTTCTCACTATCTCCAGTTGGCACTGATTCATCTAAGATATTGGGAATCGAGTAAATTAATTGAGAGTATCTTTTTTCTACTATGCTTTTCTCGTCGTCCAAACTGTGCATCATCTCGCCAACATTTTTCATTTCATCAAGTTCTTTTTCTACACTTTCTTGATTCTTTTTCTTCTTCGCAATACTTTGAGATAAAGTATTTTTTCTGTGTCTTAAATTCTGAGTTTCTATTATTAAATCACGTCTTTTTTTGTCTAGATCCAATAGTTCGGAAAATGGATATTCGACTTTTCTTCTCTTTAGCATATCTTTAATGAGGCAGGGATTATCCTTGAGAAACTTAGGATCAATCATTAGATGTCACTATGTTTGATAACGATATGTGTTCTAGTAGTTCATCAATAGTATTAAGGAACGTTCCTGTCCCAATTTCGCAATAAACATCAATTACTACATATTTGTTATGAGATTTAATATCAATCTTTAATCCTGCGGGAATACGAACATTATCTGGTGTTAATACATCGATAATAGTGTCTACTTCCTTCTTACTATCAAATTGTATTTTCATACTAGACTTGATATTAAACCCTTCTTTCATTTCGAAATCTTCTTGATTAGTTTCGAAATAATAGACATCAATGTATCCTCTTGTACCGAGGGAATTATAATTTGTCCATCGGCATTACTAAATGTCACTGTACTTCCATCAATTGTATTTGACAATTCCTTTGCCATCAGTTCAATATCCATTTCTCCATCGTAACCAGTGCTAAGGAAATATTTGGAATAATTCTCATCGATTGCTATTTTCATTATTATCATTTTATTCATAAATTGATAATGAGATGTCAAAAGACGAGACAGGTAACCAACGTAACCAGCATAATCTGGTTCAATGATCCCATCTGCACTAATGAATACAAACAAGCCCTTATCAGAAATTCTCCATTTTTCTTTTAGGATTTTAGAGACTAATTTTTGTGAACTATTCTTAAATTCTTGTAAGTCCCTTTCAGCCTCTTCGAGAGACCCTGCTCGTTCACCAAGGCAAATACTCAAGCCTATTCCAGATTTCATACTGAGTGCACAAGAATCCAATAAGTCTGAAAATCTACGTGCGTCATATAAATGACTGCCGTAATCTTCTGTCGGAAGAACGTAGGTATAACCTATGAGAATGTTTTCTAAATTATCGACGTTCCTGTTCATTTGAGAACTAAGGTGATTCTTAATAGATTCAATAATAAGAAATTTTTCCTCTTGATTAATATCGGCTATTGTCTTCCATCTTCCATCTTTTTTCAAGTTAATGTTAGTGTTCTTCATAAGTTCAAGGCACTTGTCGCTATTCGATGTTATTCCATACAAATACGGGATGGATGTATTGGCAATAGATTCATGGATCGGTAAGGATTCATTAAAGGACAACAAAAGATCAATATCTGTCTGCATTAATCCATTTTTTTCTGAATCTTTTAGTATCTCATTATTAAGACCAATTAAAGATCTCTTGTCTCCTACATCTTGATATTCTCCCAATGCAGAAACAATTGCAAGCGGAGATAGATCTGTAAATCTCTTATCCATACTTTTTACTAAAAGATAAGAAATACCTCCCGAAGTAACCTCTTTATCACCATCAATATCGTATTTCCACGGATTTAAGATAGCATCATCATCGTCTGTTGCTATCTCGGCAAAAGAAAGTTTCCTATGGTCGAGCATAATCCACTCCTTGGAAAAAAACTTGTTGAATAATTCTGATAAACCCGTGCCAAGCTCTGTGAATAAATAAAATTCATGATCTTCACTTTTTAAATCAGCAATACTATCTTGACTGATTTTATTCACAAAGCGGGCTGTTGCCTTTCCGCCCAATTTCCATATAGCTCTAATCAATAGGCTAGCAGAAACAATTCCATCGCATGATGAATTCGAAACTATTAAAGTATCCTTTCTATCGTCAATTAGATTCTTTACTTTTTCACTAGTTACATTTACGTTTTCATAAAATTCCTTGTAACCCATTTAATTCATTATTCAAGTCGAGCAATTACCGCAGCATATTTCCAATTTTGTAGAATTTTTCCCTTTCTCTTATAATATTTTGAAAGTCTATGAATTTTTGCTTCTATCAATTCAAGCGAACGAATATTTCTTTTGTCAGTATTGTGCACCTTTAGATGTTTTTGTAAAGCTAGTGCCTTTTGAACAAGTTGGTTGAGGTCCTCAGGCATCTCCGGAGTAGAATTATTTTCCTCAAGAAGCTGGCTTATTCTCTTTCCCAATATTGGTTTTATTAGAGGAACTCCATATTCATCCCTCATCCTAACCCCAATTTCACTTGGGCTCAGGCCATCATTTGAAAGCTGAACAATAATGGTAGATAATTCTGATTTCTGATTAATCCAAGAAGGAGCAGCGTACGAAATAGGACGTGTTGAATGTGATTTCCCGTGTGTATGAGCATGAATTCGAGCCATTTAAGTAGAAATCATTAATGTGCATCTTAAATGTTACTTCTACAATAATCAAACTAGAAATTCCTAATTTTAACAACAATAGTATTTTAAATTTGTCGGAAAATATTTTCAAGACCAATAAGGTTATATATTTGGATTCGAATTTACAAATTTAATATGAATTCAGTTACCGTCGTTACAGTAGCAGCAATACTAATTGCAATGGGACCATTAGCGTTAACCTTGTATCAAACCGCAACTGCACAATATACCACTGGTAGTAATCCCTCGGGACTTAGTGTTGAGGAACAACTCAAACTCGCTAAGGAAAAGGTAGCTAATGCTGAACAAGCTGGTGCATACGGTTCTGGAACACCGTTCTTTGGCAAGAATATTGGTGATGCTGCAATTTACACTGCTGCAATAGTTGCAATATTTGGTGCCGTAGCTGCCGCATTCTTTGTGATGAGCAGAGGTAAAAAACCGGTAAAGGCATAGCGCTACTTTACTACTATTTTTTGATTTTATAGCCATTACTTATTTTATGATAATGAAAACGTTGAGTGTCTCCGCTTCGATTAAAGTCCTATATGGTAAATTCTAATCTGTCCAATGCACTCATTTGAAAAGCGTTCGATTTTCGTTATTGTCTGAATATTCTGATAGATTTTACGCTTACTTCAAACTGAATCACCAAAATGTATATATCATAGAATTAATTTGCTAATAGATAATGAGCGGAATTGAAGGACTTGTTACAATGATTGGAAATTCGGTACACAGTCTAATTGGTCAAATTGGTCCATCGTACGATCCTTTGTTTTACGATGTAATGGTCTACATATTCGGAACAATGATGTTTGCAGTGTTCTTACTCGCAGCAATAGCTTTCTGGTTAAGGAAAAAAGGTCTCGGTGGCGGTTCTGCAAAGGAAAAATGGGTATCAGAGCTGGATAAATATTTTGAACAATCACAAATAGGTCTGATTCCTGACGAAAAACATCACTGGTAAATTATAAAAGGTCAATCCATAAAAATTCTTAATTTTATTTTATTTTATTTTTTCAATAGATCTGATGCACGCAGGCTAGAGTTCAATATAAGTAATTATCATAGTCCTAAAAAACGACTACTGTACTTCAATCGCAGATTCGGTGAACCCAAATTTAACTAGGTAAGATTTTACATCTTCCCTGTGGTCTCCTTGTAGCATAATGAACCCATCTTTTGCAGTTCCGCCACAGGCTAATTTACTTTTTAATTCTTTGACTATATGTTGTATGTCACTCAATTTTGGATCAATACCTTCTATCATGGTAGTAGTTTTGGAAAAACGTCTTGTTTCAAGTCTTATTACAATTCTCGTTTCTTCTTTATCCAGCTCGCCACATGCGCAAAGGTCGTTTGGTAGTCCACATTTTTTGCATATCACCGCCATATTATAATTAATTTCCATTGAAGTATTCTCATTATTAAGCCTTGCCCGATTGACAACAAGTACTGAGATTTGTGATTGAATGGAAAAAATTGAAATGGCATTATTAATGTTTAACGATTAATCAGAGTCTAAGTTATTGCCACTCGGTTAGAAGACTTTAATTTACATGATCGCAAAGATCAAATGCAGAATATGTCAACATCTGGTGACAAATATAAAGAAAATCTGAAACAAGCTGCAGAATCCTTGCTTAAGGGAGGAACCCTACTATCTGAGCCTTGCGAAAAATGCAATGGAATTCAAGTAAAAAAAAATAACGAAGTTACATGTATTATTTGTGGGAACAGTACTACGCTAAAAGAACCAAAATCAACAGAAGACATCGACAAGACTGTCGACAAGAGAATACTGCCAGATTTTAACATAACCAAAAAAATAGGAGACAGACTGGTAGAATTAATAATGAGTATTGGTTCAGATAAAAATTTAGATAAGGAGGAGCAAAGATTGAGAGTCATTGACAATTATATCAAAATTTTAGAAAAAATAAAGGTTCTCGAGTTATTTTAAGACTCTCTAATATTACAAGCGTATAAAACGCAATGTATTTAAGAGATGATTTAGAAATAACTTTTACATTGGGCGAAGGAAAGAAAAAAAATGCACCATTGCCTGCATCTAGCGCAGGATTATTAAGGTTTTTTGAAGATGAAACTCGTGGTGTTAAAGTAAAACCAGAAGTTATCCTAGGTGTTACTGGTGCTCTCATAGGAATTTCTATAATTATCAGAATCGTTTTCCCAGTATAGCATTCTACTAATAGCTTAATCGATGAGTGAAGACAGTGTAACTGATATACACAGAAGATGGTATTTCACACTTTTAAATCCATCTTCGTACAAAACCTCAGCAGCTATCTCCATAATTGCGTCATTAGGAATAATAGGCATTAATTATACTTCCTATTCTCATTTTACGGAACTAATAATTCATTTTGTCATAGCGACTGGAATTACTGCAGGTGGTTTTTTTCTAGATCTCTTCTTACTAAAGGGAACACCTACAAATAAGATTTCAAAAGTAATTCATGTTGCAGCTTTTTCAAGCTCCCTTTGGCTAGTAACTATTTTATTAGGATTATTAGCAAATAACATTTTCAGTAAGAATTCAGATATCGTCAATTATGATTTGGCAGGAATGTTCGTTGCAAGTGGACTTCGTTACGGTATTTTTGTATCAGTTTTTGGATCAAGAATAATTAGATCTGTATTAATTTCATTTATTATGCCTACTATTTTTTTCACTAATTTATTACCATATACTTCTACATTTACTCTGCATGACCGTGTTACGGAACTAGTTATGGGTTCTCTTATCTTTACAGTGGGGGTTGTATGGTCCATATTAACTGACAGAGCTGGATGTCCCAATTTCAAAAGCACTTTTAGAATATTACAGGCATTTTTATCTGCCTGGACAGAAAATAGGCAAGAAAAGATGGAAGACATATTTGAATCGAGATCCAAAGTAGATGAGATAAGAACCCGGATGATGAAATTTGAAAGACAAGACGGAAAACAAGTATTTGTTGTATTGCCTGACATACATCCAGGGCCATTTAATCCAATAGGGGGGAGTAATCTTCCTCATAAACTATTCAATTTCTTTCAAAAAAATGCAATAGTGTTACATAGTATTTCTGACCACTCATTAAATTTGCCTACAATCTCGGAAGTCAACAAGTATCTTGAATCACTAAAAAATTTAATTATTAAAAATAGTGGCAATGAGTGTTCGTTGCCTTT
>VBPR01000255.1 GCA_005877345.1 Nitrososphaerota archaeon | reverse complement strand
TTTGGATTCAATATCCAGACTTCCTATCTTATTTCCTATTATCTCTGTAAACCATACAACCTTTTTGTCTGGTGAAAATGCAAGTCCCATTATTCCAGAATCGTTGGTTGGAATAGAGAATAATTCTATTTTGTTACTTTTTATATCTAACTTTCCAAGGGAATTTGTTCTAGCATCGGTAAACCAAATTCCATTACTGGTATTATCAAATAGTAACTGACCTCCTGCAAGGTTTATTATGGCAGTGTCAACTCTAGTGTTACCAGGAATACTATACTTGGTAAAATTGTGACCTTTTGACATTTTCATTATCATGCTGCCGTTAGAAGTCGCATGGTAAAACCAAACATTATCCTCGTTGTCTGTAGCTATTCCTTTAAACCTCTTTCGTTTATCGGAATTTTGAATTCCTTTATGAAGTTGCTACTTTTTTCATATGTGACATAATTTGGGTTCGATGACTGTTGTGCCATAAGCTGTATCGATGGAGATGCGAAAAATGTGTAAGTGATACTCAGAATAAGTGTTAGGACAAACAAACTTCCACTGAGTTGTAATAACAATGATAAATTGGCACTCGTTTTGCAGTAACTTTAGTCTTTTGATTTGAACTTGCTATAGTATAAAATAATACTTAGGAGAGATAAAGGTATGCGAAATATTACTTGTATTTCATTGATTATCTCTCTACTTTTATTATTATACATTACAACTCTCCAGAACTCGTTCTCCCTGGTAAATACTAAAAGTCCGTTTTCAGAAAGCAATGCAAAAATTAAGAATATCTCAAGTAGCACTTCTGACGGAAAGTATTTTGTTAATTTGCAATATGGTCCAGAAGTAAAAAGCGGAGAACCTACCTTTTTTATGGTTAACATGTTTGATAATAATAAAGACAAACAAATTAGAATGCGTCATGTAGATTGCGATTTTATTATCCAAAGAGATGGAATTGAACTATTCAAGATGTCTACTAAGTATGGAGAGCCTTTTTATCACTCAATTAATGGAGTTATGTTACCCTCCTTCCGATTTACCGAATCTGGCAATTATACAATATCTGTTGAAATCGCAGCACAATTATTTATTCCCATAACACCAGTATTTGCTAACTTTAGTGCGATTGTTACCCCCACGTCAGATGGAGACTTAAAAATTAATTTATCAACTTAGATACACAAGCTTTTTAATTTTATCCGAAAGTATTGGGAGTTTAGCCTGTGTGATTGACTTCAATGAACCTTTTCAAAGAATAATTTAATGCTTATGAAGTGGATATTCTTTACTTAAAGTTTGATACAACTCATCTCCACATATCCAAGGAAAATCGGGAATTCCCACGACCTTTATTTTACCATCTATAATCGTCGTCGGGACAGATTTTACTTCATAAACTTTCATCTTTCTTTTAACATCATCAGTCATGTTGTTGATGTCGTAAACCAACTGTTTGCAGCCTTCACACTTACCTATCTGAATATCATCTGTAATATCTTTACATAGTGGACAATTTGCTGAAAATATCTCTATTAGGTGATGCTGTTTTGACATACCTGCAAATATCCATTAAACTTAATTTATGTTATACTTTATCCCTTCAGAGTTACACGAGTAACCAGTCCCAAACACATCAACTTTTCAAATCATAATTGATTACTAAATTTTTAATTTTCGTTA
>VBPR01000083.1 GCA_005877345.1 Nitrososphaerota archaeon | reverse complement strand
GTGAGCCAAAAGTTACTCCACTGTCACTACTTTTTCTAGTTCATCGACGGTAAATAGCCGGTATCCCCTCACTTTGGCTATTGATTGATTGATTGATTCATAATTACTTATTGAAGTAACAGACAAGAAATAGAAAATTATTTTTATAAATTCCGAATTAATATTGACGTAATGATAAAAAATAAGTATCTCAAGTGCGATTACTGCGATTGTTCTACTCAGACCTAGATTGCTTGTACATTCTAGTCGTGTCTTGCCACTATGTTATGTATGTTTCCTGTATGTATTGTCTCTCTATGCTCACATTCTGTTCCTTCAGTTGGATTTAGCACATTAGCAGAGACACAAGCAAAAAGGAAATCTCCTTTTTTGATTGGACCAATTTCAGGAATCTTGTCAAAAAGGAGTGGGGGCGTTAGTATATTGTCCTTTGATTTTTCCAGCATCTTTCGTGCATCGAGTATGTTACACTTAAATTCCCCTTTAATCATGGCAACCGCTTGGATATCCTTTAGATCTTTTTTACCAGCAAGATTTTCTATCCAGACCACAATAGTTGGATTCTTTATTATTTCATTTGGTCCACCATTGACAGGTTTAAACGGCCCGGTAGACAAAGTAACCACAGGCCCAGAACCTATGTTTACTCGATTTTTTCCAGATGGATTTTCAAGATTACCCTCAATGCAAGAATAAGACTTCATGTCATTTGTTTGTGGATTAAGGTCGTAGGCACAAACAAAATATTCATCGCTATGACCAGCAGTAACAAGGTCATTTTTCTGATTAAATTGGAAAGAAACGGTAGCAGTATTTGAGTTCAGATCGTTACCTGTCAGATATTTAGTTTTGTTCTGACCGGTAGAGTATGCTACAACCTTCAGTTTTTGAGGATTATTTAATTTTTTTAGATCTATTTTAGGGTCAATCGTAAATTTTCCTGCCGCAATTGCCTTATTGGCAAATAGAATCACTGAAGAAGAGAAAAGAATGAGGGTTACAGAAACGAAGAATAAAGAAAACAGCACTTTGTTATTCACTTGCAATTTATACATTGTTCTTCTCTGTACAGAGTTACAATATTTAACAGTATTTGCATAGACCTAGATGGCAACATACTTAGATAAGTGTATCACATAACATTTAATCTTCGGTTTAGACACTTGTTAGGGATGCAAGGAAAATCTTTTTTGCTTTTTATCACAACAATAGTGATAATATCACTAGGAGTTATTTTGATTGTTAGTAGTGCCAGTGCTAAAGGCTCTAGTCAAAATGTGGTACAAGCAGATCAACTTCAAACCTATATATTTGTAAGAAAATGGGGATCATTTGGAGCTGGCAACGGTCAGTTTGAACGCCCTCATGATGTTGGATTTGACTCTAAGGGCAGTGTGTATGTCTCAGGACGAGATAACAATAATGTCCAGAAATTCACTCACAACGGTACGTTCATCTTAAAATGGGGAACTAAGGGGAGAGGAGACGGACAGTTCAAAATACCATATAGTATAGGAATCGACCCTTCGGATCACATATTCGTTGTTGACAGAGAAAATTCGCGCATCCAAGAATTTGATACTAATGGTAAGTTTATAAAGAAATGGTATGGGATAGGCAATGAGAAATTTAATAGACCCGAAGATATTACCTTTTCACCTTTCGGTATATTTATCACCGATACTGGTAACGACCGAGTCTTCAAGGTTGATAATAACTTTAGTTTGATCACAAAGTGGGGCAGTAAAGGTACTGGAAATGGTCAGTTCATACATCCGCACGCGATAGACGTAGATTCCAAAGGTAACGTATATGTCGGTGTTTTAAATCAACCAGGAGTACAGGTTTTTGATTCTAACGGTAAATTCATCAAAAGATGGGGTAAAAGTGGAACAGGACCAGGCGAGTTTTCCATACCTCAAGAACATATTGCTATCGATAAAAATGATTACATTTACATTGTAGATGGAGCCAGCAATCCCAGAGTCCAGAAGTTTTTTACTAACGGAACAGTGGTGGCTATAATCGGGACCAAGGGAAGCGGTGATGGTGGACTATTGAAACCAGAACATGTATCAATAGACACAGAAGGAAATCTTTATGTGGTTGATAGGGGAAATGCCAGAATGCAAGTCTTTGCGCCAGTCAACAAGACAGTAGGGACTGCAGGAGCACCTCTGTACAATCTCTCTAGTCAAGCGCCCTCTGTGATATCACAATTTGCTAATAATGGCTTTCTAAACGTGGATATTGAAAAATCTAAAAAGGAATTTAACCTAACAGGTACGTTCTATAAGAATGATAATCTTGAGAAGCAGGATTACTTCACTATAATGAAGTAGATTTCTGCTACCTAATTCTAAATTTAATAACGAATTTTCAAATCCACGAAACATGGATACTTCTTAATTTACTTCATAAATTTAGATGGTCGTACTATAACCCTTAAAGCATGATTGTGTATATCATAATAGTACTGGATATAAGAGAAATGCACTTCATTGAACCACTAATTCAACAGATCCCAATCAACGATGTGATAGAGGCTTTGTTATATGCTGCGGGTACCGTACTATCCGCAATTTTGACTGCACTGTCGATTTTTGCATATCGAAAGAGCGGTATGAAGAAGCTGCAATACGCTGTCATTGCATTCTCCTTATTTTGTGGATTTCTGATATATGAAAATTTAGAGAACTTGTTTGGAATCGATGATTCATATACCGACATAATTATTCCTTCAATGGGACTCGCCATTCTAGTGTTTTTCTTTTTAGCGGTGATCAAGAAGAGTGTAATAGACAAGAAGTTATTCCATAATCAATAATACATCAACTTAATCTATTTACTTGACTCACTAGTCATCGGAGCAAAAACTTGAATTCTTTGGTTACCTCTATCTACTACGAACACGTTACCTTCAGAGTCTATGGAAACATGTTCCGGCCTGGAAAGTTGACCGTCTCCAGATTCTAAAGGACCTGATTCATCCGGATCTATGCAACCTTCATCAGTTGACATTTTACAAGGAGAGCCAATTTTGCCTAAAAACGTATCATTGGTATCAAAGATTTGTACTCTCGGGTTTGAGGCTCCAAACACTATGTAGACCCTGTCCTTTGAATCCACTGCTATATGTTCTTGAGGCAGTGAAAATTCTCCATCACCAGTTCCGTTTGAACCCCATCTTTTTAAAAACTTTCCATTACTGTCAAAAACCTTAACTCCCGGTTCATTTAATTCACCAACATATACATTTCCCTTAGAATGAACGTCAATTGCATGTGGATGAATAAATTTTTCATCTCCAGTACCTTTTGAACCCCATTTATTGACCAATGTAAAATTACTATTAAACTTCAGTATTCTATCGTTTCCTGTATCAGCAACAAATATACCAAAAGGTGAAAATACTATATCTTCAGGACTATCAAATTGATTGTTCGAACTACCCCTACCGTTACCTCCTTTAGCAATAAATGTATCATTTGTATCGAATTTCTGAATACGATGATTCTCCCTGTCTACTACGTATATTTTATGTTGTGAATCAATACCTATGCTATATGGAACTTTAAATTGTCTATCACCTGAACCTCTGGATCCCCACATTTTAATGAACGTGCCATTATGTAAAAATTTCTGGATGTTGTCCAACTCTCGGTCACTCACCTACACATATCCTTTTGAATCAAAAGCGACGTCATGCGGCCTTACGAAATGACCAGGACCTGTTCCATTAGAGCCCCATTTTCTAACAAATGTAAATTTAAGTTGGTTATCATTATTTGACATCTTTCGAACTGATTCTACACCGGTAGGAATGTGGGGTATTACGAAAAATAGAAACGTTGTCAAAATGATTAAGAAAAGTTATTCTTTTGCATTCTTAATTACCATCAGGAGCCAACTTAGATAAGCGATCTGATACATTTGACTAAGCGTATCATCTGGCTTTCCTAGAGCTCGGCTTGCAAGACGTTTAGATATTTGTATCATATCGTTTATGAGGTCCATACTAGTGACTATAGATGTGTTATCTTTCAACAATAAACTAGTATTTGCCTTAATTTTAGTCATGGTTCTTCTCTTGGTAATTCAGCTTAAAGGTAATTTTATGGATATTGCGAAAGCTGAATCAACAAACGATCTCACTAATATGGTCATTTTTGGCTCTAATCTAAGTTCTGAATCTAGTCAAAGTCAGCAAGCTACAACCCCAAGTGAGACCATGCAACATGTCATAATTATAGTCATGGAAAACAAAGGATATGATCAAATTATTGGCTCTCCTGACGCTCCATATCAAAGTAAGCTTGCAAAGGACTATGCTTCCGTCTCTAGATACTATGGGGTTTATCCAGATTCGTTACCTAATTATATATCCATTATATCAGGGTATCCATACATCACCAATGATAAAGATCCTGGAACTCGTGCTCCTTTGAAGGAACATACAATTGTAAATCTTCTCGAGTCTAGGAATCTTACTTGGAAGGGCTATTTTGAAGATATGCCAAACATATGTCATCTGAAAGATTCAGGAAAATCCGGCTATATTGTACACCATAATCCTTTTCTATACTTTGACATAAGAAATGATGACAGATGTAAGAACATTGTTGGGTTGGACGAATTTTTAAAAGACCTTTCTAGTGGGGCTCTTCCAAATTTTTCGTTCATAGTACCAAACAATATTCATGATACTCACGATAGCACTGTAGCAGACGGAGATAAATGGCTATCGACATTTGTACCTAAAATAATCAACTCGCCAATATTCAACAACACTGCACTGTTCATAGTCTATGATGAGGGTAAAAAGCATGATAAGTCAGGATTTGGAAGTGGTACATATGGGGTGACAGGAGGTCGGTTACCATTAATTCTCGTATCTCCCCTGGCAAGTGAAGGATTTGTCTCTTCGGTTGAATATACTCACTATAACCTACTTTCTACCATAGAATCAATTCTTAATTTGGGAAATTTGGGCAAGGGTGATAAGATTTCAAAACCCATGACGGATCTCTTTAAGTCGAGTATCATGGAGTCATAATATTTTTGCCTATTTTGTTTCTTTTTTTTGCCTAGAGATCCTATATTTTTTGTATGATTATAATAATAGTCTAAACACTATCGAAATAAAGATTTATTAATCATTACTTTCGACCAGTTTTGTGTTTAGATTCTTTATTGTTGCCTTATTTGCAGCACTGGTCTTAACAGCATTTTTGACAACCCATTACTCATTTGCGGGAAATGTCAAATGCGAGGATGGATACGCGCATATGAACTGGGATCCAAAAGACCACGGTTCTAACAATCGGTCATCGAAGGAATTCAAAATGCTTGCATACAAGGGTTCTCTATGTGAGCTTGCAAAGTGCATTGACATGGTAGAATGCACAGACCATGACGCAGTTGACTGGCAAAAGTTCAAGAGCTCACCCGCATTTTATCTGAGTGAAAAGGGAGACAAGGAATGTCTGACCGACGCACATAAACAAGGTAACGGACAGGACGGCTTAGTGGGGTATGAAGTCCTTGATTGTGTGAATGGGAAATATAAATAGCTACACCTCGAAATTGAGTTCACAAGTCATCATAACTAGTTTGCTTATCTAAATCTAGTTCATTAGCGTAAGCAGTCCTTAAACTAGTAATTAACTTGTCATATTTTGGATCTACTGCTAAGTAAGATTTGCTTATGACTGAGTGAAGAGTAGATAACGTGTTCTTATGTTCAGTATCGGCATTATCTTAATGTTAGAATTGTGACCAAAATCTGTTGTTTTGTCCCAATATAGTGATTCTTGCCGTCTTATTTTGAGAAGGTTAGTGCTAGATTTTGCTTTTTTTATTTCGCGTTTTTATTTTCCTCGAACAATCCTATTGTATTACTTTCAGTATCCTTGAAGAGCAATGTGTAACCAATTCCTGGTATCGCCGTTTTAGATTCAATGATTTTTCCACCACCAGACTCTATTTTCGCAGTATATTGATCGACAGATGAAACGTTAATGAAAGGTGTTGTCCATTGACCGAGTTTGCCACGCTTAGATAAGCCTCCATCAATTCCTAGCTCATTTGGTTTACCCGTTTTCATCTCCCAATATTCCATGGGCCCATCCCATTTATTGATCTGCCAACCAAAAACTTTACTGTAAAAGTCTACTGCACGTTCTGGGTCATCTGCAGAAAAGTCCAAATACGATATCCTCGGCATATTCTTTAAGGATTAACATACCTTAAAAGGGTTGACAAGTCAGAGTGCTTACTATACCGGGATAGTAAACTTAGACACTATGTAATAATACTGTATTTGGTTGTATAAGCACAACAATCATTATTACATTCACCTCTATCTTGTCCATCAAAGTCTAGGTTGTTGTATAGGGCTTCTATGCTTTTCTTCATCCATGCAATATCGTCTTCCTTTCATTTGTTTGCTGAATGTATGAGGACGTTCTTCTGTTAAAGGTCTGTCTCCTTTTTTCGTTATCTCATTCGTTTACTGTCTACAGGTGCTAAAAATAATCCTATTATCCATTGCGGTCGTCTTGGTCTTAATTTATAAATTGAATGCTTCTTCGATTGCTTTATCATGATCGTTCGTGCAGAGATGCCAAGAGAGATTCTAAGCAGAGAGATCTATTTTTTATTAATTCTTAACTGGCAAGAGTTAATTTGGTTTTTTACTTCCTGACGTAAACCGTTCATACTAATTGGTTTTTGAATAATTCTGTCTATTATTCCCATCTTTATGTCGAAATGAAGTTCACGAGGTTCAATTTCATAGCCAGTAGTTATCATGGTTCTGGTTTTAGGACTAAGTTTTTTTATCCTCTTTACCAGATCCAATCCGTTTAGACCAGGCATCATTAGATCGCAAATAACTAGAATATATTTTTCTTTATTTTTTGTAAAATGCTTTAGAGCCTCTAAAGAGTCATTAAAAGTGAAAATCAAAATTCCACCATCAACCCCACGCAAAGCGTCTGCAAATAGCATGCTAATGTCCGAGTCATCATCTACTATTCCTACCCACCCTTCTTTAAGAGATATTTGCCGAGACTCCAAGGACGCTACACTCATATGGAACTCTAAGAGTTCGAGTTTATCAAATTTGCTTATAACTCGATCACTTATTGTCTGATAACTAAAAGTTAAATACTTAGAAACTGAGTTATGGAGGCTTAACTTTCCAATGTCTGCTAATAATAGAATTGTTAGTATCGTAGACGACGACCCAGGTATCACTATGTTTTTTCATGAGGCTTTACGAACTATTGCTGGAATTACAACATTTACTTTTACAGATCCTATCTTGGCACTTGAGCATTTTCAAGTTAATGGTTATGCTTATGTGGCGGTAATATCTGATTTCAAAATGCCTGGCTTGAATGGCATGGAATTGTTAAGAAAGATAAAAGATTCGAATCGCTTCGTAAGGACGATACTAATGACTGCATTTGAAATAGATGATACTCTATTTCGAGAATATACTAAAAAGAAAATTATAAATGGATTCCTTCAGAAGCCAATAGGTTTACACGATCTTATTATAGAAGTGAATACCAAGTTGGATTCTTACGAAGTCCAAAAAAAATATCCTTCCTAATGGTCTTTGAGGATTGGTGTAAATGGCTCAAGTGAAGAAGCGGATACTGATAGTGGATGATGAAAAAGACGTAGGCAGGACTTTGAAATTGATACTCGAAAATTTTGTATTCGAAAGATTCTCTACAATTTATTTAAGGTTTACAAGTACTCTAGTCCATGGTAATGCTTGCTTTACTGTATTTGAATAAATATATTCATAGCTAGAATAGCCGTACCAAGCAGTTTTTCTTTTGGTAACTATATGTTTTCCAAATACTACTACTTCATCATTCTTCCAAGGAATATTTTGCACTAATGATTGAAAATATCTGTTTGCCTGATCAAATGTCAAGATCTTATCATAATAATGTGCTACGCCATCGATACTAAGTAGATTAATTATTTGTCTTTCAATAAGGAAGATACTTTTATTATCTTATACTTAATCCTTATGTCACTTGAATACAAAAAGAGGCGCTGAAAACAGGGACGTGGTTATTTACAATAATTGTGTGTGGGCTGTATTCCTGCTAAAAAGTTGCCAAGTATTTGATAGGTGTCCTATATGCAATGGCAAGAAACTACAAGTTACCCTGTCGAAGATTATGAGACTTATAAACTAGTGATAAGCCGAAAGAGGTTTGAGCATAGAATTTACTGGTGAAGATTAAAGCTATTATAAGCAAGAGCTTCAGTCGCACGATTATCATTTTGTAAATGGTTCTTCAACCAGGAAGATCCACAACAATACCATTTTTGTATTTCTTGCCATTAAATATCACATCTTGCAAATTTTTTCTGCTTTACAATGGATCAACTCAATGTTACTTCCGTTAAATTCAGAATACTAATGCACGGCATCATGAAAAATAATTCCTAGTGTGTGCCGTTCCCCATCATGAACCTCGCTTATACCATGCCTCATCTGCACTTGATAATAACCTTTATTGCCTTTCATAGGTCTGAAATTTGTAGTGAGAATGAGCATATCTCCTATACGTGGTCTAAGTACCATGGCTTTTGATTGTGCTCTTGGGTTTTGCTGCGTCAATACAAATTCACCTCCAGAATAGTGTTCATCTGGTTCATTAAGAAAGAGTACGAGTTGCATGGGGAAAAAAATATCCCCCTATAAATCCTGATGTAATGTATTAAATCCTCCCTTACCATATTCTAGAACAAGAACTGTGCATTCGACTTGGTTGTTATCGTGGTATAGCTTTTGAAGTTTTTCAAACTCATTTGGAAATTGTCTTTTTAGGTTCAGCAGTAGCATCCAATTGTTTGCGATAGGAGCAAGTATAGGATATACACCTTTCCGTATATTATGAATTAAATTGGGCAAAGGATACTTGAAATATTTATATTCTCCTATACCAAAACGATATTTTTTCATAGTAATAATCTTACGATAAAGATCCTTATTACCATATTTTTCAATAACTTCTTTACAGTATTTTACAGGCAAGAATTGTGATAGCAAACTATATCCTTTCTCATCCATCTCTTCGGCTATCTTTTGACCATTGATTTCAGAAATCTTTTGCTGAATATCGTTCATTATTTTCAGATATGATTTTTCTTTGATATTAAATTTAATCTATGAATTCTGGGAGACTTATTGAAAATTTAAACAGTTTATATGAATCCGACTCAAATTCTGTTAGTTCTTTACTTATTTCTCTACTTTTCTGTCCTTGAATGCTAGGTATCGACAATTTTATTTGCTCCTAGCACTTCGTGCGTTGACTGCTAGATTGTGATTTTTTTATCTTATAATAATTGTTTGCTGAAAAATTATGTCTTTCATTCACGTGGTAGAGTTTATTTTTGGTTTATATAATTTCTCCTTTTGCGAATCGGTCCCCAATACTGGTAATTCTGATGTTCGCTTTCTGTCCTGCTTGTGCGCCCGGGACAAATATTACGAATCATTTAATCCTGGCAATTCCGTCGCCCTTTTGGCTTACTTCTGATATTTGAACTTCATATTCCTTCCCCATTTCAACTGGTTTTGGACTTGAACCGCGTCCGTAGCTCATTGATAAAAAAGGCCATAATTCAGTTATATGAATGTAATAGGCTTCGAAGAACTCAAACTTAAATTTCATAGATAATTAGCGCCGAATTTTTTTACAATCTCAAATGTTTTTCTGCCCAAAAGAAGATCTGCAGGTTTCAGCTGTTTTTCCATGGCCTTACCATAAACTTCGTCAAAATACGGTGCAACCCAACCGCCATATTTGAAACCGCCTGATGTATCTTCCTCAGGTGCACCAGGTGCTTGCTTGCATTACTCCATCTAATGTAATCATTGATAAAACAATTATTTTTCTCGTTCTATTTCACCTCATTTATGTAGAGTGTATCAATGTCCAGTGTCTATAAATAGGCTTTTTTGAATGTTGGGTCTTTGTCTTTGTCTTCATGGATAAAATCTAAGGCTTGGTGTCTTTATTTTAGTAACTGCATACTCCAAGTACCATTATTAAATTCTGTTTTTGCAAAATATATTTTTGTCATTTATTTTCAAACCTCATTTTAAATAATATAGCGAATAGAATTGACGCTATAATCGAATTAGAAAATAGTATTATCAGTATGATTCTAGCAAGTGCCCGACTTATCAATTCGCCTTCAAGCGAAAATCCTATTAATCTACCTAGCCCAAAAAACACAACAAAGAATACACCTAAAGAAAGAACGATTCTTATTATCCGAATTTTATTCATTTGACAATAATTTTTCCTTTCATAAAAGGATACATAGTGCAATAATAATCATACGTCCCCTTTTTATTAAATTTGTGTAAATATGACTCGCCTGCATTCAAATACGAGGAATCAAAGGCAGTACCGACTGTATTACTACTGGGTTTACCTGATGTGATAGTATGTATTGTGGTATGATTGTTTATCCATTTAACGATTGTTCCCTTTTCAATTGTTAACTCACGTGGGTCAAAACCATAACCAGAATGCTTTTCACCATCATATTTATTTTCGCCCGAACCCGCATCCGCAGAACCTTTCACAATGGTAACAATCACTTCGTTCTCTTGCCCGTATGCTATTTGCCTAGCAGTGTATATAGATAAGCCAATAACGATACTTAATACAGTAAACGTAAATATTACGGCACCAATACCCGCATAGTCTTTTTTAGGCTTTGTCTTTGCTTCATGTTTTAGGGAATAAAAGGAATCTTCAGTAACTAAATATGGCTTCATTTCTATTCTATTTCTCCTTTATCTTTCTCTAATTGTTTCTTTTCTTCTAGTCTCTTTATTTCATCTTTTATGCTCTGTTCTTCTCTAAGTTCTTCCTCATCTTTCAACTCCTTTTCTTCCTTTTCTGAAAAATTCCTCAATCTAGAACCACAGTTTGGACAGAGCGAATTCAAAGTCCCTGTCAAGTTGCCACAGTTCGGACATTTGACAGCATTGTAGCCAGATATATTTTCTTTAATCTTTTTTTGCGTTTTCCCGATTTTTCTGACAAACGAAATAAAGATAATTCCCACTATAACGATTATAATTCCAGTAATAATTCCACTAGTAGAAGCTGATTGTACCAACGAAATAGCCTACTCCTCTAGCGTACCCCATTTTTTATTTTCTCACCCACATAATGAGTCCCGCTATTAATGCTCCTACCAAGCCAATCATAAGGCCCATTGTTATTATCATTATCTCACTTTGTCAGGTAATGCATGTTGATGATAAACTAAATCGGTTGCTAGCGATGCAATTGAAACAACAATAAGGAATTTTATTATATTCATTTTATTTAGTCACCAAAAAGAAAAGTCCAATTATTAATTTTTCGCACTTGGTGATAACGATGTCAAAGATATAAGAAGAATGTTGAAATACGTTTCATTAAATTGATTCTCCACAGGTATCTTTTAAATAGTTCTATCAAAGTTACTTAAGACAACGATTTATGCTTGCTTACCTTTAATTTAAAATGGGTTAAATGGTAATATGTAGATCTCTTGCCAGAAGAGCCTCGCAGGACCCTTGATTGTTGCTCATTTTAACGATGTCTAGTCCTTCAAATAACTATAAAAATATCTCTCTAACAGCTGTAAATTTAGACAAATGTGCATCTTGACTTTTAAAAATAAAGAT
>VBPR01000254.1 GCA_005877345.1 Nitrososphaerota archaeon | reverse complement strand
TTGCTTGAAATGTTAGGAAAGCAATCTAAATCTAAATTGATAAACAAATCAGGTACAAAAATAAGGGGTATAAACTCCCAATAATGAAATACTCATAGTCCACCATAAAATTAGGTAAATGAAAGCAATTTTTCATTATTAATTGATGTGAAAAACTATTATATGTTTTTGATATATTGAATCCTGTCATGTCAAGCTTTTCAGAAGATGATATTCGACGTGCAGCAGAGGTGCGT
>VBPR01000253.1 GCA_005877345.1 Nitrososphaerota archaeon | reverse complement strand
TAAACTTCGTAACATACTTCTAATCGTTGATTCTTTGCTAAAAAAAACAAGTTTCATAACCGCATCAAATCTAGAATCTTCTGCTATTAACTTAAAGGATAAAATTGTTCCAGAATTCCAATCGGTTCATGAAAAAGAAATTACCCAAACGAAACCCGATTCGGATTCAACTACAAAGTTAACAAGTACAGATAACCCCCATGATCATAATCAGGACGTAGAGATTAGATCCTTAAAGCGCGCAAAAGATAATTTTCTGATATCGAATGCGGAATATACTTCAACATACGTAAAGTTACCTTTGGTAAATGATACAAATTTAAATATTGATACTCCTCCGTTTAAGTCTTTTTTCATAAATCGTATACTAGAAGGTATGAAGACAAAAGATAGAGAAAAGATTCAAAAAGGTGAAATTAATGCGTCTGAAATCATAGACTATAAAGTAGACAGTGATCAAAATGGAAACATAAAGAGCATTACAGTTTCAAATTATCGAGAAAAAGAACGGCTTAATGAAATTCTTAATACAGCAACATGGGTTTTTACAAGAATGTTAGAAAAAGGAAATTAACGTAGTTATGGATAAAATTGTAGTACTTGATTTTGGATCACAATACAGCCACCTGATATGTAGACGAATTCGTGAGTCCAATGTATATTGTGAACTTTTACCATATAATTCTCCTATAAGCTTGATTAAAAAGTTAGAACCAAAAGGAATAGTGTTATCTGGTGGTCCTACGAGTGTATATCTAAAAGGTTCTCCAAAACCAGATAAGAAAATTTTTAAAATGGGAATTCCTGTCCTGGGAATATGTTATGGTCACCAACTTATTGTTGATGAATTTAATGGAAAAATAAAACGTTTAGATAATAGGGAATATGGTTATGCCGATCTGGTAATTGACGATAATTCAGACTTATTTAAAGGGATTAATAAGAAAATAAAATGTTGGATGAGTCACGCCGATGCTGCTGAAAACATTCCCAATAATTTTAAGATATTAGCCCATACTGAAAATTCCCATTCTGCTGCAATAGCAAATCAAGATAGAAAATTTTATGGAATCCAATTCCATCCAGAAGTATCACATACTGAAGAAGGAAATAGAATGCTGAGAAATTTTTCCCATTTAATAAGTAATGCAAAACCTGATTGGACAATGCAAGGTTTTATTGACTTTTCCATCAAAGATATCAGAAGCAAAATTCATGAAGATAGTGTATTATGTGCCATTAGTGGTGGAATTGATTCAACAACTCTGGCTGTTTTACTAAATAAGGCAATAGGTAAAAATTTGACATGCGTCTTTGTCAATAATGGATTATTAAGATTAAATGAAGAAGCATTGGTTCCTGAATTAATAAAAAAATATCTTGATATTAATACCGTTAGTATTAATGCAGAGGACCTATTTTTATCGAAGTTGAAAGGCGTAAGTGATCCTGAACAGAAGAGAAAGATTATTGGAGAAGAATTCGCTCAAGTTTTTCTGGAAGTAACAAGAGATTACGGCCCATTTCAGTGGCTCGCGCAAGGTACCCTGTATCCAGACGTAATCGAAAGTGGCTTTTCAAAAGGTCCCGCTGCTGTCATTAAGACGCACCATAATGTTGGAGGTTTACCTGAGTGGCTTAATTTGAAAGTGTTAGAACCGTTTAGGAGTTTGTATAAAGATGAAGTAAGACAAATTGCGGCTCTATTAGAAATCCCAAATGAATTCATAAAAAGACATCCGTTCCCAGGTCCAGGATTAGCGGTTAGAATTATTGGTGAAGTCACTGATGAAAAAATTAGAATTGTAAGACATGCTAGCAATATCGTTGAAAATGAATTAATGAGATCAGGGTGGTATGATAAGGTGTGGCAAGCATATGCAGCAGTTGGCGATGACCTTGCTGTTGGTGTACTAGGTGATGAAAGAGTATATGGTCATATAGTAATAATAAGGATAGTGGAATCGTTAGATGCAATGACGGCTGACTGGTCAAGATTACCCTATGATTTGATATCCAAAATTAGTAATAGAATAACAAATGAAATTAATGGTGTAACTTGGGTTACTTATTCAGTATCAAGCAAACCACCCGCTACTATTGAACCACAATAATTATTGATAATGGGCTTGGATGAAATCCACTGCTTCAGCTATCGCAGGTGGTTCGAATTCTCTTTTTCCAATATATAATGAAGCATATGCGTTTGAAAATAATAACCTTTCAGTTGTCTCAAAACCCGCAAAATATCCCAGGAGATCTGCGGCGTCCCAACAATCCCCAGATCCTGTTAGTTTCTTAGGCACTGTATTAAAGGAATTAACAAATAGGACGTCCTTTCCGTCAGACCATGCAGCACCGATCTTCGTATGGAGATCGATTTTGAGTCCAAATTCGGATGACAATGTTTTCACTGCTTTTTTTACATTTTCAATATCATTCAAGTCCAGAGATAATCGGGAATCTAGATTACATGCTTTTAAAAGCGAAGTACATTCATTCTCATTAATACTTAATACGTCTATTGAATGGCTCAATTTCTTCAATGTGTCTCTAAATTCCTCTTTTCTGGTTTCTATATCAGCAGGATCCAAGAAATGAAATGCTTTAGGGGAATTAGTAAATAGATGGTAAGCTAGATCGGTCCCCTTAAGATTGCTTCCCCAATTTGTCAGTACAATACATTTCGCAGAATTTATTATCTCTAGATCGTTTGGCAGACTAATCATTTCAGGACCAAAATTCTTATTGTCACCTACATCACTTATCATTACATTTGCGTATGATTCTTCGTTGTCATGAAACTCAAACGATGTAGTAGACCCGTGTTTACCATTTTTTATTAGCAGATTAACACTTGTTCCAAACTTTGAGAAGATCGCGTGAAGTATTGGTGTTCCAATTTTATCTGCAACAGTAAATAATGTCACGGATAATCCCATTTTAGCCAAACAGTAAGCAACATTAACTGCATTCCCACCCTTAATATCAAAAGTATTTGCTCCCCTTATACTTCCACCTCCAATTGTTGTCTTGCTGTTAATCATTCTAAAGAGTTCGTCTTTAGAATTTATTTTAATAATCCTGTCTAAAAAAAAATCAGGAAGTACAACAATTTTACCATCAAATTTAAGCTTCTTTAGTTTTTCAAACATCTGATAAAATGACTACATGTTTATATTTTTATTTAAAACGTTTCAATACTCAAAAATGAAAAAGATATTCCTGAAGCTGTCTTGTAGAAATTTGATATGAAATTAAAAATAAAGTGACTCCATATCCATTCCGCCCATTCCGCCCATTCCGCCCATTCCGCCCATTCCGCCCATTCCGCCCATTCCGCCCATTCCGCCAGGTGGACCAGCAGGCATCTTGGATTTACTTGAAGCTATTACATCATCAATTCTTAGAATCATGTTCGTGGCTTCTGTTGCGGATTTTATTATTTGTTGTTTAACTACTAGAGGTTCTATCACATTCTGTTTATGCATATCAGTAACAATAGTATTAATAACATCTATTCCTGTCCATTTTGAACCCTTACTCTGTTTGGATCTAAGTGTAGTCATGGTGTCGATTGGATCCATTCCTGCGTTTACCGCTAATGTTAAAGGTATTGTGTCTAGAGCATCTGCATACTTTTGAACGGCTAGCTGTGCCCTGCCTTCCATGTTGCTAGACCATTGGCGCAATTCATTAGCAACAAAGGCTTCAGGAGCTCCACCACCTGCTACTGCAACAGGATTTTCTAAAATGTCTTTTACTACCATTAATGCAATTGATCTGTCTGCTTCGTCGACAACTCTTTGAGATCCTCCCCTGACCAATATTGAAACGGCCTTCGGATTTCTACAACCCTCAATGAAAACCCACTTATCCGTTTCAACCTTTCTTTCCTCTACAAGATCGGCTGAACCTAAATCTTTGGATGTAAAATCGTCTAAATTATTAACAATTCTAGCTCCGGTTGCTTTGGATAGCTTTGACATGTCACTTTCTTTGACTCGTCTGACAGCAAGTATGTCCTCTTTTGCCAAATAATGTTGTGCCAAATCATCAATACCTTTTTGACATAATACAACATTTGCACCAACTCCCTTGATCTTGTCAGCCATTGCTTTTAGCATTCTATTTTCTTCTTCAAGGAACATTTGCATTTGTTGTGGTTCATTAATCCTTATCT
>VBPR01000082.1 GCA_005877345.1 Nitrososphaerota archaeon | reverse complement strand
TCGATAGAATTTTTGTGTTCTCTTAGGTAATTGTGCAGTTCTCAAGGAAAATAAAAAAGAATGCCTAATCATATAACCTAGAGATAAATTTTGACAGAAAAGAAAAATCTTATCTGACCTCGTCTGGTCACCTAGACCAAAACTATGCTCCAAGCTTAAGTTTATTGTCCAATAATGCGCCTAACCCAAGACTTGTTGAGTTTATTTATAAAATTAAATACCTGATAATAGCTCAGTTAAGCTACGGCTAAATATTTCGACTTTAAACTCAAGGATTTTTTATAAACTTAAAGTCTTCCCTTATCCTTTGGCACCATTAAATGGGTTTTCAATTGTTGAATTTATGAAGTCCCCCTTCATGTAAGTCTGGAAAAATGTCTTGAAAGTTATACGCTTAGGTTAAAATTGTTCTTACATTGGGATTTAATTTAGGAAAATTAATATTTCAAAATTAGTAATAAGCATTACAAGGTAGAGAATATGTCTTCACCTCAACAAGACCGAGTACCTATTCTTCTTTTAAAAGAAGGGTCTACTGAAACAAAAGGAAAGGACGCAAGAAAAAACAGCATCACAGCTGCAAAATTAATCGCGCAAGTTATTCGTTCAAGCTTAGGCCCAAGGGGTATGGACAAGATGCTCGTCAACCCTACAGGGGATGTAACAATCACGAATGATGGCACCACTATCTTAAAGGAATTAGATATTGAACATCCTATAGCAAAAATGCTAGTAGAGGTTGCCAAGTCTGTAGATAATGAGGCAGGAGATGGAACCAAATCTGTTGTTGTGCTTGCCGGTTCTCTAATCGAAAATGCTGAAGAGCTGCTCGACAAGGATGTCCATCCTACAATAGTTGTAGAAGGATTTAGAGAAGCTTCAAAGAAATCTATTGAGTTTCTCAAAGAGATATCCATCGAAATCGACCCAATGGATAAGGCATTTCTGAATAAAATCGCCATGACAACCATTGCATCTAAGTTGGTGACTACAAATTCTGAAGAATTATCTAAACTTGTAGTTGATGGAGCTCTGAGGGTCGCTGAAGAATTGGGAGACAATAAATTTAAAATTGATTTAGATGATATTAAAGTAGAGAAGAAAGCTGGAGGTTCGCTTCAGGACAGTCAGCTGATACAGGGTATAGTAATTGATAAGGAGATAGTACATTCAGGGATGCCCAAAAGAATTCAGGCTGCTAAAATCGCTTTGTTAAACTCTGCATTAGAAATAGAGAAGACAGAGTTTGACGCCAAACTCAATGTCACGTCACCAGAGCAAATGCAAAAGTTTCTGAACGAAGAGGAGAGGATGCTTAAATCAATGGTTGACAGTGTCGTAGCTTCAGGAGCAAATGTTGTACTCTGTCAGAAAGGAATTGACGACATAGCTCAGCACTATCTGGCTAAAGAGGGAATAATTGCAGTTAGGAGAATTAAAGAAAGTGACATGGCAAAACTTGCAAAGGCCACAGGTGCAAACCTAGTTACTAACACAGATGAGCTATCTAAAGATGATATTGGATATGCAGATTTGATTGAAGAACGAAACGTAGAAACTGACAAATGGGTATTCATAGAAGGCTGTAAGAACCCAAAATCAATTACCGTACTGATACGTGGTGGCTCCCAGAGAGTTGTAGATGAAGCAGAAAGGTCTATCCATGACGCATTAATGGTTGTCAAAGATACTGTAGAATATCCTTACGTGGTTGTGGGGGGAGGTGCACCTGAAGTAGTAGTTTCTAAAAAGTTAAGAGAATGGTCCAGCTCACTTGCAAGCCGTCGACAGCTAGCTGTTGAGAAATACGCGGATTCGCTAGAGTCGATTCCACTGACTTTGGCAGAAAATGCTGGTATGTCTTTGGTGGACACACAAGCTGAATTGCGAGCCAAAAGTCAGACGTCAGGAAAACCAAGGTTTGGTGTTGATGTCTTTAAGGGAAAAATTGTGGACTTATCGTCCAGAGATATCTACGAACCGCTCTCAGTTAAAAATCAGGTCATAAATTCAGGAACGGAAGCAGCATGTATGATATTACGTATAGATGACATAATATCTGCAGGTGCACCCAAAGGTGGTTCCACTCCGCCTGAAGGTGGAGGCTACGGTGGTATGCCTGAATAGTGGTATAATAAAGTAAGCGACTAGAAGATTCATCAATGCCAATAGGTAACAAGCGTTGTCACACTTGTTGAACGGATTTTGTAAAAAAACTTAGGTGTATGAAACCCCAAGTGTACCTAATAGTTTTGAGTGCCACTCCCGGTTGATTTCACTTTGGGTTCTCAAAATTTATTGACTGTTAAATGGTTAATAATTGTACTTATTGCCCTGTTTTCAACTGTTTAACGATGCCATAAATAGGTTGACCCATAAAATGTCGTTGGGTGCCATTATCAGCTATGTCGATACTAATAGTTCTTCCTTTAGAGATTGATATTGTAGTAGGAACATTATTCCATGCGGTCTTCCCATTTGTCTTCACATCTGTAAGTCCTGAAATTTGGGTACTGCCATCTGCACTAAGTTGAACAGGCTTATCAGATTGAAGACGTAGATTGGTTAGCTGATGCGTATGATTATTAGCCCCGTTTATTGCACCCGTATAGAATTCCGATGTAAAGTTGACTATGTTACCTTTATAAGTAACTAACTTCCAGTTACCAGATAAGATAAATTTCTCTACAGAGCTCATATTGACTGTATGTGCGGATGGCGACATTCCAAGAACTAACGAGCTTATCTGTCCATTTGCACTAAAGCTATCATTTGCTCCAACTACGCTGTTATTACCAATAAAATAAAGCGAAACGGAAGATACTGTAAAAATTAGCATAAGTAAAATAAGAAATTTTTTCATGTAACTTCAGTATACTCCTTGACTTATAATTGGTTCCATTTTTATCATATCAGGGGTTTTACTTCTCCAGTAGATAGAGTTCCATTGGTAGCAAGTTTCAACATTGGGCCAAATGTCTTTCCACCATCATTGCTTATTGTCATAACTGGCTCATTACTTGTCTGATTTCTCTCCCACCAAGTGACAACTACCTTGACTCCATCTGCTGCTATTTCTACATTTTGAGAATCTGAATTAGTGCTGTTACTCAAGTCAATTTCGTTACTAAATGTTTTTCCAGCGTCAGCAGAAGCCCTAAACATAACTTCATCATTTCCTGTCTTATTTGACGACCATGTAAGGTAGATGTTATCTCCTGAAATGGCTACTGGTACTTTTTTACTAACTTCTTCTGGGAAGGTTTCTCTGAGTGCATACGCTTGGTTCAATAAGAATATTGGAGCTGTTCCACCCAGTATTGCTATAAGAATTATTGCTATGACAGCTTCTAAATCATACCTTGTCTTCATAATTGACTTTTAAAGATAGGTAGTATATAAAAAAGCCAGCTGGCTCAGACTTCTAATTATAAGCCCAAAAAATTAATTTGGCGTGTAGCTGCAAAAACCAAAAATTATGTCAAATTTGGTTCACAAACGACCAACCCCATGTAAAACAATAAACAAACTATAATTGTATTTATTATTTTGTTGAAATTCCAAGTAAAGAATTAACTTGACTGAACTTTCATCGCTAACTAATTGGGAATATAAATATACTTTTTCTGATTCTATAACTAGAACTGTCCATACAAAAGGCGTCATTCAAGGTTGTGGGAATGTATTGCATAAGCTGCAAACCAATTGTAGAAAGACAGCTTAAAGATGAAAAAGGTATTAAGAGTATTAAATTTGATTACTTGACAGATAGGATAATTGTAGAGTTTGACACATCAGTTTTAACTAGAGAAGAGATAAAATATAGATTGGACAAGTCTGGATACAAATTTGTCCGTTTAGGCGATAGAGGTTTTTGAAATTACCTTGTAAGTGTCTTCTTGAGTGTAAGTTTTAAGCTCTGCTTTTGTAACTGGAAGTTTTGGTTTGTATCTTCCCAACAGTAAGGAGTTACCTACCACAGTTACAGAGCTCATAGCCATTGCAACTGCTGCCAACATTGGTAACCATCCAAATATTTCTACTCCAAGCAATGGAACTAGAGCTCCACCAGCAATTGGTATCAATCCCGTATTGTATGCAAAGGCCCAGAAAAGATTCTGCTTAATCTTGGAAACCGTTTTCCTCCCTAATTCAAGTGCTATGGATACATCTCTAACGTCACCTTTTATTAGTATAATTCCACCAGTTTCCTTTGCAACATCCGTTCCTGACCCTATTGCAATTCCCAAGTCTGCTCTTGCTAATGCTGGTGCATCATTAATTCCATCTCCTACCATAGCTACTATTTTTCCCTCAGACTTCAGCCTTGAGATTACTTCCTCTTTTTGTTGGGGTAGAACTTGAGCGATAACTCTTTTGATGCCCAGCTGAGCTGCAATGTGCTTGGCGGTTCTTTCATTGTCTCCTGTAAGCATAATGACTTCTTTGCCCTTTGATTTTAAGGCGTCTAAAGCTTTCTTAGCAGTCTCTTTTATTGTATCAGCAAGGGCTAAAATTCCCGAAAGCTTTGAGTCTATTGCCACCAAGACGGCAGTCTTACCCATCTTTTCAAGCTCGCTTAACTTTGATTCAACTCTTTCAGGAATTGAAATTTTATTATCAATCATGAGCTTTCTAGTTCCTACCAATATTACATGGTCTTGATACTTTGCTCTTATCCCGTGACCTGAAACGGCTTCTGATATCTCTGGATTTGGAATCACATTATCTTCTTTGGCTTTGCCTACAATCGCCTGGCCCAACGGATGCTCTGAGCCTGCCTCTGCAATGGCTGCCAATCTTAGAAGCTCCTTTTCTCCAATTCGAATTTCAGAGATATCATAGACGTCGGTAACAGATGGTTTCCCCTCCGTTAATGTTCCAGTTTTGTCAAATACTATGGTTTGTACTTTACTTGCAATTTCGAGATATTCTCCACCCTTGAATAATATTCCATGTTCAGCAGCCTTTCCAGAACCCATCATTAATGCAGCAGGTGTTGCGATTCCTAATGCACAAGGACAAGCAATAATCATTACAGAAACGAAAGCCAGAAGGCTATATGTGAATCCTATATTGGCCACAAAATACCACCCCAGACCTACACCTATAGCAGTAATTACTATCGCAGGAACAAAATATTTTGCAACCTGGTCGACCATTCTTTGCATTTGAGCTTTACCGGTTCGAGCTTCTTCCACAAGCTTTACTATCTGTGAGAGTACAGTGTCTTGCCCAACTTTTGAAGCTTTAATTTTTAGTAACCCTGTCTTGTTCATAGTTGCCCCAATAACCTCATCTGATTTGGATTTGTCAACAGGAATACTCTCCCCCGTAATTGCAGATTCGTCCAATGCGGAAGCACCCTCTACTATTATTCCATCGGTAGGAATACTCTCCCCGGGTCTGACTATCAATACATCTTCTTCTTTTATTTCCTCAATAGGAATCTCAGTTTCTTCTTCGAGGATTTGTCCGGAGGGATTATTTGTTGGACGCAATACCTTTGCTGTACGCGGTTGCAAGTCAAGTAATTTCCTTACGGCGTCGGAAGCTTTCTCTTTTGTTCTTGTTTCAAGTAATCTTCCTATAAGTATCAAAGTAATAATTACGGCAGCCGTTTCAAAATATACCGACTTAAAAGGAAAGAATTCTGGAGCAATCGTTACTGCTGCGCTATACAAATAAGCAGCCGAAGTTCCAATTGCGATAAGTGTATCCATATTTGAAGCTCTTGCTCTAATGCCATCCCAAAATCCTTTGTAAAATCTCCATCCAACCCAAAATTGCAGTGGGGTAGCTAATGCAAACATTATGTAACTCGAGTAATGCATCAAGTCCATTGGAAGGATGTGTCCGAATGATGCTGGTAACATGTGTGGCAAACTGAGAAATATAATAGGTATCGTTAGAACAATGCTTACCGCTACATGGATTTTTAATTTCTTGAGTTCTTTCTCTGGTTCTCTAAACTCATTTAAACATTGGGTACTGCAGAAGAAATATTCCTTACCATCCTTTTTGTACCTAATCGATTCAGGTTTTTCTTCTACAAACATACCGCATACAGGGTCTTTTGCCATACCATATTACTAAACTACCACAAATATAACAATAGGACTTTACAAATGTAAAGTAAATATAATTCTCCGCCCCTTTTTATGGTGTTGCCTATTAAATTGGATGAATATGACGTTTCTATAATGAAGTCGCTTTTCAACGATGGCCGCAAGTCTTTTCGTCAGATTTCGCGCGAAACAGGAATTACAACTCCCACTGTCAAGGCAAGATTTCAAAGGCTGGTGAATGTAGGGTTCATTAAATCAGTTACACCAATCGTTGACTTGCAAAAAATTGAAAAGAATATTTCTATATCAGAATTGCAAGCTGTTGACCAAAAACAATTTCAAAAGAAAATAAGGAAAGGGGTAAAAATAATGCTGAATTGTGACTTCTGCCAAGGTTCAGTAGCCGGTAATCCTCATGTGCTAAAATTTGCAAATTACGAGCGATTCTTCTGTTGTAGCTCTTGTAAATCAGAATATAAGAAAAAATATGGTGCTAGAATAGAGGCGTTAGAAAAGAGGGCAGCGTCTCTAAATCAATAACTCAATCTTGTGATTAAGAAATATTACAAAAATATAGGTTCAGCACATTTACTTATGAAATATTCAAACTAATTGAATCCCCATCATTTAGGGTTATGTTTCTAAAGTCAGAAATGGAATTCCCGTTTAATGAAGCTTGAACTGTTTTACCGTTAATATCTAAGCCTTTCCATACATCTAAAAATTCTCCTAATGTAAAGTCTCTCTTTGTGTTGGCTTCTACGTGGATACTTCCAGTAGCATCATGTGTATGCAATGGTGACATTCCTTCCATTCCGTATTTATCCATGGAATGGTCTCCATATAACGGTGGGTCGTCGGCTTTGCCTATTTGAACGATTCCTATATGCTCTGGAACCGTTAAAGCTTGACCATTGTAAGTAACACTGAGATTAACATGATTATCTGAGACCATTTATTACTAGGTGTCAGAGGACCAGACATAGAACTCAGAAAACTAATGTAATAACAACAGCTGCTACAATGGGAATAATTATCACAAGATTTTTCTTTCTTCTTCCTCGTCCAACAGAGAAATACCACCGATTATCTCCTTTTTTATTGACCAATTTACATTTCACATAGTAATAGTAAAGCATAGTAGTTTACAAATGTAAAATAAATATTAATAGGAAATAGCCCTTTATTGTCTGTCCCTTAACTCTTTTTGAATTTTATTCTCCGTCCAATATTACGGTATAGGAGGTATCCTACTAGTATTATTGCTACAGCAATAGCACCAATCCTAATGAGGTCTCTAAATAACGCTGATGTGTTGGAAGATTCAACATTTTTTGATGGAAACTGTTCAAAATTTTGTATCTTATTCATTTCTGACGCTTTAGTAGGAACATCTAACTTTACCAATTGTGGATATAGCAAGGATAAGACAAGTCGGTCTTTTTCTAATAAGGATGCCTTTAACATTAAGGTGTAGTTTCCGGTTATAGCCTTCTCTGTTTCTACTTTAAGGTCTATTGTTACATTTCTCTTTGGAACATCCATCAAGTTAACGCTGTGGGGTTTTGATGTGTATCCGACTCCTTGAAGTCCAGAATCAGTCATCCCAACGACAGAAAGTTCAGTATCATTTGGCAATACTAGAGAAGATATGTTCTTGTCTAGAGTTAATGCTACATTAACAGGAAAAGACTCACCTGCCTTCAGAGTTATAGGTGTGATATCTGTATTGGTAGAAGTTGATTCGTTCTTTGTGACCAGAATATTGAGCGGCACCTGCAATGTATTATCAAGATATGCTATTTTGTTTGATGCCCATTCAGTAAACCAAATTCGCTTCTCGTCCTGAGATACTGCCAAGAATAACGAAGTGGCAAGAGGCCCTGTAGGGATTTCAAATTCTGTCATTATTCCATTTTCAGATGATATTTTTGTTATCTTGTTTCCGCCATGTTGAACGAAAAAAATATTTCCATTTTTATCTGATACAACTTGACTTGGAAGAGACATTGGAAGAGCCTGTGAAGGCGATGTCCAATATGAAGTATAATTCTTCAAATCAGAATCTATATTTGCAACGATAACTCTGCTGGAACCGTGGTCAGAGACAAAAATCTTTTCAATTCCTTTTACTTTTATGGTAACTATGCCAAATGGGGAGAAAAAATCTGGTTTTTCTAAAGAAATCGTATACATTCCACTACTTCTGATTCCAGGAAAGAGTAACCAAGGTTCAACTTTTAAAATGCTGTTAGCATACGAAAGAGTAACCCACAAAACACCTTTACTATCAAATGTAAGAAACGTAGGTCCACTGTTATCTCCCGTGGGATATTCGGTAATCTTTTTGGATTCGATATCTAGACTTCCTATCTTATTTCCTATTATCTCCGTAAACCATACTACCTTTTTGTCTGGTGAAAAAGCAAGTCCCATTATTCCAGAATTGTTGGTTGGAATAGAGAATAATTCTATCTTGCTGCTTTCTATATCCAACTTTCCAAGGGAATTCGTTCTAGCATCAGTAAACCAAATTACATTACTAGCATTATCAAATAGTAATTGACCTCCTGCAAGGTTTATAATGGCACTGTCCACAATAGTGTTACCGGGAATGGTATATTTGGTAAAGTTAGTACCTTCTTTTGACATTTTCATAATCAAGCTGCCGTTAGAGGTCGCATGATAAAACCAAACGTTCTGTTCACTGTCTGTAGCTACTCCCTTTAAACCTCTCTCGTTAATCGGAGTTTTGAATTCTTTTATGAAGTTGCTATGTTTTTCATACGTGACATAATTTTGGGTTGGTGATTGCTGTGCCAAAAGATGGTTCGAAGTCGGCAAACAAGTGTAAATCAAACTCAGAATAAGTATAATGATTAAGAAACTTGATACTTGTAATAGCAATGATAAATGGCACTTGTCTAGCACTAACTTTAGTCTTTTGATTTGGACTCGCCATAGGATAAAATAATGCTTTAGGCAGGTAAAGATATGAGAAATATAATTTATGTCTCACCATTAATAATCTCGTTTGGCCTACTGACATATTTTACGGCCTTCCAGGATTCTCTCTTGTTATCTGGTATTCAAAATCCTTTTTCAGACAGCAATGCAAAAGTTGAGAGTATTTCGAGTAAAACTTCTGGCGGTAAATATTTAGTTAATTTGCAATATCCAGAATTAACAAGAAAGGGAGAACCTAGCTTTTTTATGGTTAACTTATTACACAATAGTGCTGATAAACAAAGTCGAATGCGTCATGTAGATGGCGATTTTATTATTCTAAGGGATGGAATTGAATTATACAAGATGTCTACGAAGTATGGGGAACCGCTATTTCACTCAATTAATGGAGTAATGCTACCGTCATTCCCATTTAGTAAACAAGGCATGTATAAAATATCAGTTGAAATCGCAGGAGACTTTTTTATTCCTATAAATCCAGTATTTGCTAACTTTAGTGCGATGGTTAGTCCAACTACAGATGGAAACTTAAAATTTAATATATCAACGTAGATAAATTAAGGTATCAACCTTATATTATTCTCAACTGAACCATACAGGTTGGATGTTTGGGTCACCTTTCCCATCGATTGTAGCGAGTTGTAAATTCAATTTACTTTCTAGGAAATTACTAACTTCGTTTTCGTTCACTACTGGAAATGGTGTGTTATTAACTTCAATTGCCTTAATTATCATCTGTGGTACCCCATTATAGGTATACGACCAAGCGGTAGTATGTTCCATAGTCTCACACCCTAGTTATGTATACGCAAATAATTATGTCTTATCGGGCCACACACGTCCAGACATAACTAGTGAAATTCCACAAAGGTCGTCAGAACTGGACCTAAATTCTTCTTTTCATAGTTATCAGAGCCTTAAACCCATGAAAATGTGGGTCCAAAAATTTGAGTCAAAATCAATTCTCAACGAGGCGAACCATACGAAGGTCGTGCCATTATTATGACCTGGGTAAATACATCTTGAAGAATTCCTTTATAAGATATCTCGCCCTGAAGACTTCGAACAGACTAGGAGCAGTGCTAGTCCAAGTTGCCGCCAAGTTTTACTGTTA